>JAOTTP010000094.1 GCA_029864405.1 Nitrospirota bacterium | reverse complement strand
GGTAGCGGCGGAATTCACGTAGACGATGGGCGTCACGGTTTCTTCCACCGGCAAAACCCGTCCGAGCCGATCCCAGCAATCATCCACTTGTTCCATGGACGCCATATCCGCCATAGAACAGCCTGCAGCCATGTCAGGCAAAATGACGGTTTGATTGGAACGACTCAGAATATCGGCTGTTTCAGCCATAAAATGCACCCCACAAAACACCACATGAGGATATTCAGGGTGCTCGGCCGCGTACTTCGCTAGGAGAAGAGAATCGCCTCGGAAATCTGCGTGAACAATCACCTCGTCCCGCTGGTAATTATGCCCGAGCAGGAGAACGTTTGAACCGAGTCTCCGCTTAGCCTCCACGATCCGTTCGAACAATTCCGTCTCTGGGAGAGACTGGTAGTCCGTGATAGGCAGCTCTATGATGGTCGAAAAAGTCACGCCAGATTCCTTATTTTAATTAAATAGTCTTTGAAATCATTCCTTAGGCTGCTCATTATCATCTAGACAATGTCTAGCCAGGATGAGGAACCAGCCTTACATTGTAGCAAATCATTCCCTCATGAAAAAGCCTGAATGCCTGAAAGCAAAATACCCTTGGTTTACTCTTGTGAGGTGATCGATTAAAGCTCTGCACACAACAACCTTAACGTAAAACCTCTCGGGGACCCACTGGGAAGCGATGTGATGCTATCTTCCCACGAACATTCACACGAGTCAGTCTACCATGTCGCATCACATGAGAGTTTGACAAGGGAAAAGACCCAAAGGTACGATGGTCTCTTGCTAGGGGTGCGACAAGCTGAGAGTCCCAAAAACGGGGACGACCCTCACGACCTGACCTGGATAATACCAGCGTAGGGAAGCAGGAGCCACGAAAGCCCGCATACCCAGCCGCACTCTTTAGCAAAAAAAAGGGGCGGCTTTCGTTTTTTGGAGGAAGCTCCCTGGACCAATTCCCTAACACCAGAAAGAGAGGGTTTGCATGACACCAGCCCAAACCACCACATCTGGCTCTTCGACGCCTTCTTTACCCGTCATTTCAGAGGAGCCCCGTATTCCCCTTTCTTCCTTATCGATTCAACCCTTTCCTGGCTCCCAAAAAATATATCGACCCGGCTCGAGACCAGATGTGCAAGTCCCCATGCGAGAAATTCATCAAACAGCCAGTCGCAGCCTTCACGATCACACCGAAGTTCAGAACCCGTCTGTGATCGTCTATGATACTTCAGGACCCTATACCGACCCGGCTGTCCATATCGATGTGCGGAAAGGCCTCCATCCGGTCAGGAGGAATTGGATCGCGGAACGACAAGACGTGGAACCGTTAACAGAGGTCAGCTCACGCTATGGACGAACTCGAGCTAACGATCCCGCCTTACAGGCCATCCGGTTCCATTTGCAACGCCCACCCCTTCGCGCGAAATCAGGTCAGAACGTCACGCAACTGCATTATGCCCGGAAGGGAATTGTCACTCCGGAGATGGAATTTATTGCCATCCGGGAGAACCAAGCTCGTGAGGAACACCAATCGGCCCAACAGAGTAACGGCCAGCCCTATGGGGTTCCTCAGCACCCTGGACAGAATTGGGGCGCGACGACTCCCTCCTACATCACCCCGGAGTTTGTCCGTGATGAAGTGGCTCGAGGACGGGCCATTATCCCTGCCAATATCAATCATCCAGAAATTGAGCCCATGATTATCGGGCGGAATTTTTTAGTGAAAATCAACGCCAACATTGGCAACTCTGCCGTGACCTCCTCTATCGAAGAAGAAGTTGAAAAACTGATTTGGTCAATCCGATGGGGGGGGGACACCGTCATGGACCTCTCCACAGGTAAAAATATCCACGAAACCCGTGAGTGGATTATTCGAAATTCTCCAGTGCCCATAGGGACGGTGCCCATCTACCAAGCCTTAGAAAAAGTAGGGGGAAAACCGGAGGAACTGACCTGGGAAATCTTTCGAGATACTCTCGTGGAACAGGCCGAGCAAGGCGTGGATTACTTCACCATCCATGCCGGCGTTCGCTTAGCCTATGTCCCCCTGACCGCCTCTCGCATGACCGGCATTGTCTCCCGCGGTGGCTCTATTCATGCCAAATGGTGCTTAGCTCACCACCAAGAAAACTTCACCTATACGCATTTCGAAGAAATCTGCGAGATCATGAAAAGCTATGATGTGTCGTTTAGTTTAGGCGACGGACTGCGCCCGGGTTCCTTGGCAGATGCCAACGATGCGGCTCAATTCGCCGAACTGGAGACCTTGGGAGAACTCACCCATATTGCCTGGAAGCATGATGTGCAAGTCATGATTGAAGGCCCGGGGCACGTGCCCATGCAACTCATCAAAGAAAATATGGACAAGCAACTTGCCGCCTGTGACGAGGCCCCTTTCTATACCCTGGGACCCCTCACCACGGATATCGCACCAGGCTATGACCACATCACCTCGGCCATCGGCGCGGCCATGATTGGCTGGTATGGATGCGCCATGCTTTGCTATGTCACGCCCAAAGAACATCTTGGACTTCCTGACAAAGAAGATGTGAAAGCCGGAGTGATGGCTTACAAAATTGCGGCGCACGCGGCAGATTTGGCCAAAGGCCATCCTGGAGCTCAACACCGGGACAATGCCTTATCCCAAGCACGGTTTGAATTTCGATGGCAGGATCAATTCAATTTATCCCTTGATCCGGAGACGGCGAAGGATTTCCATGACGCTACGCTCCCAGCGCAGGGAGCCAAACTGGCGCATTTTTGCTCCATGTGTGGCCCGCATTTTTGTTCCATGAAAATCACCCAAGACGTTCGAGAGTATGCCGCTGAAAAACAATTGGCAGACGAGGCCGCGCTAAAACAAGGCATGCAGGAAAAGTCTGAAGAATTCCGAAAAACCGGTGGAGACTTATATCTATAAAGCTGTAGAGATCGATGACGGAAACAGCAGATGGCCAATGGGGGCTTGTGAATAAACAAAGACCGCATCGTGATTGGCCTTTATGTTGAATGAAAACGAAATATTACTTGGAGCTCACCTATGAATCCTATTAACATTGCTCCTTTACGAGAACGTGACATCACCCGTCACATTGCCCGTGAGTATTACAAAGAATTCGATTCACTGATTGAAAGCGATATCATCATCGTCGGAGGTGGTCCATCCGGACTTCTCTGTGCCCGCGATCTCGCCGCGACCGGCTTCCGGACTCTGCTCATCGAACAATCACTGGCTCTGGGTGGCGGCTTTTGGTCTGGTGGATTTCTCATGAATAAAGCCACGATTTGCGAACCGGCTGATCAGATTCTTCAAGAATTAGGCATTCCCTTTAAACCGATCAAAGACTGCCCGGGAATGACCATGGTTGATCCGCCTCATGTGACCAGTCGGCTCATTTCCGCCGCCTACGAAGCCGGCGTGAAGATTATGAATCTGACCAAAGTGGTCGATCTCATTCTTCGGCAAGATCATCGAATCGAAGGCGTGGTCGTCAATAATTCCACCGTGGAAATGGCCGGGCATGATGTGATTCATGTGGATCCCATTGCACTCGAGAGTCAGATTGTCGTTGATGCCACTGGTCATGATGCCGTCGTGGTCAATCTCCTGCACAAACGAAATCTTTATCAGAAAGTTCCTGGAAACGGGGCCATGTGGGTCGCGCGTTCGGAAGCCTTAGTGGTAGAAAATACCCGTGAAATCTACCCAAATTGCTTTGTCACCGGCTTGGCCGTTGCTGCAGTTGATGGCAGTCCACGCATGGGACCGGCGTTTGGGTCGATGTTGCTTTCCGGCCGACGGGCCGCTGAATTAGTTCAACGCAAGCTCAAAGGCGAGTAACGACCTCTTTTTCCTGAGAGACACAAAAAGGACGGTGCGCAACACAATTTCCTATGGATATTCAAGATTTTCTCGACCAGGGTGAGGGCAACGAAGAGGATAAAGTGACAGCTTGGAACCTTTTCCAGCAGGCCTATGAACTCCAAATGAAGGGTCAACTGGAAGAAGCGGTGGATCTCTACAAACAATCCATTGACCTCTTCCCGACCGCAGAAGCCCACACGTTCTTAGGATGGGCCTATAGTTTCATGGGACAATTGCAGGAAGCCATTGAGGAGTGCCAACTGGCTATTCGCCAGGACCCCGAATTCGGAAATCCCTATAACGATATCGGGGCCTACCTTATTGAGCTCAACCAGCTGGAAGAGGCTATCCCCTGGCTTGAAAAAGCGATGAAAGCCAAACGATATGAAAACCCCTCCTTTCCTCATATGAATCTCGGCCGGGTGTACGAACGACAAGGAGAATGGGACCAAGCAGTCGATTCCTACAAAAAGTCTCTGGCTCTTAACCCTGAATACAAGACAGCAAAACAAGCGCTCATGCGCATTCTGACTCTCATGAACTAAAACAATGTAAAGGCCTTACCAAATGCCAGACACCAAAACCATTCTTGTGGCAGTTAGTGATATCTTCTTCTACACCAAAATACGCGATGCCTTTTTACCACAAGGCTATAAACTGGAACGCCTCCGCACGGGAGATGACTGGCAAACGAAAGCTCTTGCCAGCCAACCGATGGGCATTATTATCAACATGAATGATGACCGGCTCAATGCTTCCGATATTGTGAAATCTCTACGAACACTCCCTCAAACACACTCATTGCCTATTCTGGCCTTTGCCAATCATGAAGAGGTTCAAACATGGAAATTGGCGAAAGACCTTGGAATTCAAAAAATTGTCTCGCGTAATGAGTTTTCTGCCCGGACACTCGCGTTGTTTGAGGAAATCACGGCTGCAGCTACATCATGAAAACCCTTGCTCTTCATAAACAGCATGAAGCCCTTGGAGCCACGTTTCAACCTTGTGGCGAGTGGGAAGTTCCCTTCCATTACGGTAACCCCCTCTTAGAGTATGAGTCCATTCATCAGGGAGCTGGCCTCGCAGACCTATCCATACGAGGAAAAATCATAGTCACGGGAGATGACCGAGTCACTTGGCTCCAAAGCCTCATCAGCAATGATATCCTTCCTCTCAAACCCGGGCAGGGCCGGTACTCTGCCTTTATGAATCATAAAGGAAAAATGCTCTCCTATTTTCGGGTGTTTCTGCAACCCGATACCCTGATCATTGAGGATGTGGGAGAGGTGGGGGACCTTACCTATCAAGCACTTCGAAAATTTCTGCTCTATGGGACAAAAGCCAAACTCCACAATGGATTAGAGAGTTGGGGACTTCTCCTGGTTACCGGGCCGAACAGTCCAGGTATTCTGAAACAAGCCTTTGAGGTAGAAGTGGGTTCCCTCCAGGTCTTAGACACCCTCACGTTCGCATTTGGTGACACACAAGGATTTCTTGCTCGCACGGAAGAAACCGGTGGACAAGACTACGAATTATTTGTCCCGATCGAAAGTCTTCCTTCGCTCTGGTCTCATCTCTTAAAGATAGGGAAAGAGGGCGGCCTTCAACCTGTTGGAAGAGAGGCACTCGAGACTTCCAGGATTGAAGGTGGATTGGCTCGCCTTGGACCAGACTTGAATGAAAAAATCGTTCCGCCGGAAGCGAATCTTGAAGGGATTGCCTTTAGTTTATCGAAGGGATGTTATCCCGGGCAGGAAGTCGTCGCCAGAATGGATACCTATGGATCGGTCAAACGACGAATGGTCGGATTAGTTTTTGAAGCAGAAACCCCACAATTACCGGAACCTGGAGCGAAACTTTTCAGTGGAACGCGGGAAGTGGGATGGGTGTCCAGTTCCACCCACTCCCCTCTTGTCAAAAAACCGATTGCCCTTGGATTTCCGTTACGAGATTTTACCCAACCCCAGACAAAACTGGAAATCGAAATCCGGGACCAACGCTTCCCGGCCTTTGTCAGCGCCTTGCCGTTTACCGCCTCTCCCTAACGGTTGTGAGATTCCAGAACAAGGCGTCCGCCCTCCAAAAGCTGTCAGGCTTTTTCGGGGTGTCGGCCATGAGAGATTTTTTCGGCAAAAGATAAT
>JAOTTP010000040.1 GCA_029864405.1 Nitrospirota bacterium | reverse complement strand
GGCTTGGTCTTATGATGAAATCACGGTGACAAATGGGGGAGCCATTCAAGGGAAAGTGACCATTTCGGGAGAAAAGCCCAGACCCATGGCCTTCAATCTGGTGACGATTCCCGATCCGGTGTTTTGTGGACAAATTTCTACCGGAACAGGGTGGCGACTTGTTGAGGATTTTATTATTGGGCCTGATCAAAGCCTGAAGGATGTGGTGGTGTATCTCAAAGATCTCAAAAAAGGGAAACCGTTTCAGGTGCCTAAAGTCAGGATCGAGTCAATAGACTGTGACTTTATTCCGTTTGTGAATGTGTTGCGCGACGGGGATGAACTGACCGTGGTCAATATGGATCCGGTGGAACATGATATTCAGGCCTATGAAACGGCCAGAGAGCGAGGGGCCAGGGTGTTGTTTAACCGTCCGTTACCCATGAATCCTTTTCATCAGGTGGCGGGAATATTTGGCAAGAAACATCTTCCCGGTGAACCGATGGTGGAAAAAATTCATTTGCGAAAGGGACGGAATGTGTTTGTCATGCAGTGCGGGTTCCATCCCTATATGTTTTCCTGGGGATTGGTGCTCGAGAACCCGTATTACGCCATTACCCAAGAGGACGGAAAATTTGAAATTCGCGATGTCCCTCCTGGAGACTATGTGCTGACTGCCTGGCATCCCGGGATGAAGGAGTTTGTGGAACAACAAGTCACGGTAACCACTAAGAGCGCGACTGTGGCAAATTTTGAGTATGAGGCCCCAATAGGTCGACGAAGTGCGCATGAGATAGAGGAGAATCCCCGTTTTGGATTGGAGTTGTTGGAGGAAGGAGCTGAAATTATTCCTTCCATTAGACGACAGATTCCCTAAAGGGCTGTCACGTGTGCCACGAAGTGGCAACCCGAGAGACGAGGGAAATTGATTTCAGATAGTCCAAGAACAGGAGAAGTCTCCTGAGGGAGCCCGCTCTAAGCAAGGCAACAGGATGTTGATTCATTTACTGAAGTGGTAAGGGACGAAAGGAGGGCGACCATGGTTATACGGATGTTGTTCTTAGGAATCGTGCTTGGTTCAATGGTGATGACAGGCAGCTGGGAGATGGCTCGAGGAGCTGGAGAAGACGAATCGGAAGTCAGGATGGCACCAGGTACCGTGGTGAGTTTCTCTCCTGAAGTGGTGGCCGAGTATATTCATGCGGTCATTGCCGCGGACCGGGCACTCTATACCACTCATGTAGTGGAGCGCATGCAAGAAAATCGAATCGTGATTGCCGCAGAAGCCTGGAAACAACGGAAGGCGCTTCCTCTCCCGGCTCAAATGCTCTTGATGGGTGGAAAAGCGGTCGCCATGAGTGGGTCCGGCTTGCGGTATCGTCTGGCCAGTCTGTGGCCTATTTATGAGGAGAATGGGCCGAGCAACGTGTTCGAAGAGGCCGGTTTAAAAGTTGTGTCCGAGGATCCCGATGAGGTGTATAGTGGAATTATTAAAAGAGGAGATCAACGGTTTTTTAAAGCCATTTATGCGGATCGGGCTGTCTCTAAAGCCTGTGTGGAATGCCACAACGGGCATTTGCTGAGTTCTAAGCGAGATTTCAAACTAGGCGATGTCATGGGTGGAATCATTATCTCGTTCCCACTCCCTTTAGAACAAAAAGAAACACCCTGACCGACCAAAGACATTTCTTTCATTGTTGAATCTTGCAGGAGAGAAGGTGGCTGTGGGTGGAACCCCGCAGTCACCTTTTTTGTCAGCCTAATGTTCGACGGGCCTCATGAAGGTCTTCGAGAGCTCTGTTCTTTCACATCCAATCGATCTCTTAGCCAGTCTCCCAACATATTTGCCGCAAGCACGACCGCCATGAGGGTCAAACCGGGAAAGACGACCAGGTGGGGAGCTACTAACATGTAGCGGGTCCCGTCGCGGATCATGCTCCCCATGACGCGGCAGGAGGTTGAACCCCGAGTCCCAAAAAGGAGAGGCCCGCTTCGGCAATGATGGCGCCGGCGACACCAAAGCTGGCTTCCACAATGAGCGGGGCCATGATCAACGGCAGAAGGTGTCGGAGAATAATACGCCAAGGGGGCGCGCCGATGGCTTGGGCGGCCAGCACGTGATCGGCGTGTTTGAGGGCCAGGACCTGCCCTCTCGCCAGTCGGGCATATCCCACCCAACCCACGATTCCCAAAGCCAGAATCACATTACCGATTCCCGGTCCCAACGCCCCGGCGAGGGCGATGGCAAGAAGTAACCCGGGGAAGGCGAGCATCACGTCCACAATCCGCACAAAGACCGCATCGACCCAACCGCTAAGATACGCACTGGAGACGCCGAGAATTCCTCCGAGACTGACTCCCAGGGCGACTACGCACAGCGAGACAAAAAACGAGGTTTGTGCCCCACTAATCAGGCGGTCGGCAACGGGTCGGCCTAATTCATCTTGTCCCAACCAGTGCGCAAGGTTTGGCGGGGAAAGAATATTGGTGAGATCAATGGCATCAGGGGTTAAGGAAAACATGGGATTGAGGATGGCCAGGAAGGCCCACGCGGCGATGATAGATAGTGGGAGCCAAAGACGCATCGTTAGTCAGAGGTAAATTGGATGCGGGGATCCAGCCATGCATACAGCAGATCCGTGAGCAGATTCACCATGATATACGTCACGCTGATACAGAGAACAGCCGCTTGCACCACTGGATAGTCGCGTTGTTGGATGGCCTCAATCATCAGGAGCCCTAACCCGGGCCAGGCAAAAACGGTTTCCGTAATGACGGCTCCACCAAGTAATCCCCCGAGCTGAAGGCCCAGGAGAGTCAAAATGGGCAAGAGGGCATTGGGGAGTGCATGGAACAGGACCGCTCGGGTTAAGGAGAGGCCTTTGGCGTGGGCGGTCCGCATGAAGTCTTCACCCAATACCTCAAGGACACTGCTACGAATCATTCTGGCCAAGATGGCCGCCATTGCCGTTCCAAGTGTCAGGGCAGGCAGCACGACGGAGTTCCAGCCTTCCTGCCCACTGACCGGAAACCAGCCTAGCCAGAGCGCACCGACTAAAATGAGTAAGGGCCCCATCCAGAAATTGGGAATCGACATCCCGAACAACGCAAATCCCATGGCGCCATAATCCAGAGGGGTGTGTTGGCGGACGGCCGCTACGAGGCCAAGGGGAAGTGCCAACCCGATCGCCACAACCAGAGAGACGAGACTTAAGTAGAGGGTGGCGGGAATGCGCTCAATGAGCAGATCCAGAATCGCTCGACCCGAAAAAAGCGATGTTCCCAAATCCAGATGCAGGAGACCGTTGAAATAGATCCACCACTGTTGATGGAGAGGAAGATCCAGGCCTAAGGCGTGGCGTAAGGTTTCCTTGTCTGTCGGTTGAGCCGATTCACCCAGCATCACTTCTACGGGGTCGCCTGGAATAATATGAATCAACAGGAAAACCAGGCAAATCACTCCCAAGAGGGCGAGCATCGCGCTCAAGATTCTAGTCACCAGGAAATGGGTCATGATGAAACCGGGGAGGGAGATGACTGGAACAAGTGGGCCTGCGTAGACCGGTCATGGCAGCGTGTCATGGGTAGAGCCGTGTTACGAGTTTCGGTGGAAGCGAGGGAGAGGCCACCCACTGGACCTGACTGAGTCCGTCGTAATTGCCATCAGCGCTCAATTGATAGCCGGTGATGCTGGTGGACGTCAGTGAATAATGGTCTTCAAACCAGAGAGGCACATACGGGAGGGTGTCCAAAAGACGGGCTTGAAGTGTGCGATACAGCGTCTGCTGTTCCTGCCTGTCCAGGGTCTGTTCGGCTTGAGTCATGAGACGATCCGCCATGGCATCTGCATAGTGACCACGGTTGGCGCCGACGGGAGGGATGGCGTCACTATGGAAGGCGTATCGAAAAATATCCGGAGATTTCACGCCAATCCAGGCCAAACTATACATTTGGAATCGGCCGGATTTGATGTCACCGTAAAATGTGCCCCAATCGTGGCTCTGGATCGAGACGTCAATTCCGACTTGGTCGAGTTGGTATTGAATGATCGTCGCCAAACGCAATCGAAAGGGATCAGTAGAGGTTTTATACGTGATGGTGGGCCGATGGTCATGATCAAACCCCGCTTCTTTTAATAAGCGCTTCGCCTCCTCTGGATCGTATGTGTACCCTGGTAAGGATGCATGTCCAGCCCAATGCTCCGGGGGAAAGAGTGCTTGCGCGACCCTGGCCCTTCCTCTCAGAACGAATTGAATAATGTGCTCACGATCAATGGCATGGGCAATGGCCTTCCGCACGGGTTTCTGGCCGACCACAGGATCTAATTGATTGAATCCCAGATAGGCAAAATTTGCCCCCTGACGCTGTTGCAAGGTGATGCCCTCGCGGGCAGACAGATACGTGACAAGTTCAGGTGGAAGATCATTTTGGAGAAGATGAATCTCCTTTGCCAGAAGCTTGAGCGTCCGAACGGTCGGATCGGGAATTCTTACAAACTCAACACGTTGACCATCCGCTCGTCGCTCGATGACAAGCCGGGTGTCGTCGGGCCGTTCGAGAAATTGAAAGGGCCCGCTGCCAATGGGACGGTCATGGAATGGGTGCCCATTGGCAATAAGGTTTGCCGGGAGAATACCGATAACTAAGTAGCCAGGAAATAAGACATCCGGCTGCGCCAGAAAGAAATCGATGGTGGTCTCGGTCGGCGTATCCATCCTGGTGATGATTTGTAAGATGCCGCGATGGGGAGAGGCCGTGTCAGGATTCAGGATGGAGGCATACGTGGCTTTGACATCGTTGGCAGAGAGCTGTGCGCCATTGTGAAAGAGCGGCCTCGGTTCTTGTAAGTCGAATCGATAATGGGTGGGAGATAGTTCACGCCATGTGGCCAGAGCAGGAATCGGGATGGTGCCCTCGCCGAAATCCACTAATCGCGAATACATGAGCCGATTGAGTCGAGCAGAAGTGGCATCGGTGGCGTAACGTGGATCTAAATTGGTTGGAGCCGTGGCTAATCCAAATCGGAGCGTGTGATCGGGAAGCGGTTCGGTACAGCCGAATAGTGAACAAAGGCCAATAATAATCATCCACGTTGCCCAGCCCGCTTGAAGGCCAGGGAGGCACCCTGTGCGAGAAATGGTGTGGGAACGCACGGTTGAACGAACCAGGCTCAGATAGCGATATCCGTCGAAGGAAATCGTCACGCAACCTCAGGGAAAAGTCGTGTGAGCGAGGTTGGAGAATAGAGTGGGGACTTATGCATGGCGGTATGGTCCTAATTTTACAGAGATTCTCCCTTCTGTAAAAGGGGGACATTCTGACGACCCTCGGAGGGGCTGTTGCGTATTTCAAATCTTTTGCCATTTAATCAGCATATGGGTGATCGAAGCTTATGAGAAAAAAATAGTGGAGTGTTCAAAAAGGCTCGTCCAGCAAGGCCGCAGCCGTTTGGACGGGCGGAGCGTACGGAGGAGTACGTGAGCAGGGCCAGGCGGCGAGAACGCTGCTGGCGGCATTTTTCAACACTCCCTAAGAAATTATCCCGCGCCATGTCCCGTTGTCCAAGATATGGACTAATCAAAGGAGATCACGAATGAGTTCGGCTGCCACAATGACATCTAATGGAAGTGTGAAGACCCAACCTCTCAACGCTCGCTCTTTAATCGCACCGACGACGATTCAAGAAACCGGCTTACCGGAAGAATTGCTCGTGCAACTCCTGGTCAGAACCCTCTACACCCAAGGAGAACTCACCGAGCGATCGGCTGGGGAGATTATGAAATTGCCTTATGGGGTGATGAAGGAGCTGTTCACCCTCATTCAACGGGAGAAGCTCTGCGAGGTCAAGGGGCACGGGGAATCGCTCGGGGTGTTACTCCGGTATGTGTTGACGGAAGCGGGTCGTCACCGAGCCAATGCCTTCATGGATCTGTGCCGGTATGTGGGACCTGCTCCCGTTCCCCTCAATCAGTATATCGACATGATCAAAAGTCAGCCGGTGAATAGTTTAACCATTGACCGACGAACCGTGACAGCGGCCACGGAACATTTGGTGTTGACTCCTGGCACCGTCGATCAACTCGGGGAGGCCGTCAATTCCGGCTGGGCCATCTTTTTGTATGGGCCTCCTGGAAACGGGAAAACGGTCCTGGCCGAAGCCATTGGGAAGATGTTGGAAGCGGTAGGCGGGGGAGAGGTGTATATCCCCTATGCCATGGAGGTGGATGGTCAAATCATTCAAGTATTCGATCCGATCACCCACGTCAGAGTCGACGCCCCACAAGAAGCGGCCAGATCCTTAATTGAAGCCAAAGTGGAAAAAGATACGCGCTGGGTGCTCTGTAAACGTCCGATCGAGTTTGCCGGCGGTGAGTTGACCATGGCGACGCTCGATCTCTCCTTTAATGCCTCCGCGAAATATTATAAGGCGCCGCCTCATATTAAAGCCAATGGCGGCGTGTTTCTGATTGACGACTTCGGGCGACAATTGGTCCGCCCGCGAGATTTGTTAAACCGATGGATTGTACCATTGGAAAAGCGGGTGGATTATCTGACGTTGCATACAGGTAAGGTCTTCCAAATTCCGTTCGATACCATTGTCTTGTTTGCCACCAATCTGGAACCGGCAAAGCTGGCCGATGAAGCGTTCCTTCGTCGGATCAGAAATAAAATCTACATTGCCGACCCAACTCCCGACCGGTTTAAACAAATTTTCGAAGAAGTCTGCAAGAAAAAAGGGGTACCGTATGATCCGGAAGCCGTGCAGTATTTATTAGATGGTGTGTATGTAAAGTATCAATTGAATATGCGGAGTTGCCATCCCCGGGATTTGATCGAGCAGATTGTCAGTATTGCCAAATTTAACGGAGTGCCGCCGACTCTATCCAAGACGTTTATCGACCGTGCCTGCCATACCTATTTCTTTGTTGAGGCGGCGGAATACGATCAAAACACGAGTCAGTAGCGTTTACCCTACCGATGCCTTCCGCTATGATTGCCCAACTCTCCAGGGAGGGAGAGTTGGCGGTCGTTCATGCCGTTCTCCTATATTCAAAATTGCCCTTTGAGTTCGCATGCACCATTTTGGCGGTGCCAAATAGGAAGAAACCCGTGAAGGAGTCCATATGTCCAATTCGACAGCCATCTTATTGATTACCTGCAAAGACCATAAGGGTTTGGTCGCGAGGGTGTCAGGATTTATCCATGAGTTTGGCGGAAACATTCTGGATTCCGACCACCATACGGATCGGGAAACCGGGGACTTTCTCATGCGGACGGTGTTTGATTTGGCGGGATTTCAGATTCCACAAGAAGAGATTGCCAACGCCTTCGGTCCCATCGCCAAAATTTTTAACATGAATTTTCAAATATATTTTTCAGATCGAAAACCTCGAATTGGAATTCTGGTGTCCCAATATGATCATTGTCTGGTCGATGTGTTGCAACGACATCGGCGAGGGGAGTTGGCGATCGAGATCCCGGTGATTGTCTCCAATCACCAGACTACGGAATGGTGGGCCAACCTCTTTCATATTCCCTTTCGACACTTTCCTGTCACGCCCCAAACGAAGGAGCAGCAGGAACGAGAAGTTCTGGCAGTCTTTCGTGAGCATCAGGTGGAATTAGTCGTGATGGCTCGCTACATGCAAATTGTCAGTGAGGAATTTTTACAGGAAATCGGGTGTCCGGTCGTGAATATCCATCATTCCTTCCTGCCGGCATTTGTCGGGGCCAAGCCGTATCATCAAGCCTATGATCGTGGCGTCAAAATCATCGGGGCGACGGCGCATTACGCCACTCGGGATCTTGATGAAGGCCCCATCATCGAACAGGACGTGGTCCGTGTCGGCCACCGGGATACGGTACAAGACCTCATTCGCAAGGGACGTGACCTGGAAGTGCTGGTCCTGGCCAGAGCGATCCGACTGCATGTTGAGCATCGGGTGTTAGTCTATGGCCGAAAAACCGTCGTGTTCGATTAGCGGGTTGTTGTGGAGCATCCCCTGAGTCTTTAGTCGAAGAGTCCGTCACCTGTGAAGTATATTCTGACCTCTTGAATTTCCCTTTCGCAGACTCCTATCTTGACATATTTTGCCAATTGAAGAAGAATCCACCGGATCTATTCCAGAGCATGAGATGGGAGTATTGCGGGAATCAACTCGTATTTTTTAAGAAAATCGATGGCATGTTATACTCACCGGAAATCGAATTCCGTATCAAGTGCGGATCAATCTAATCATTGTTAGGCAAAGAATGAATCCAGAAACCGTAGAGCTTGTTGGAACACTAGGGGTCGGTGTCGTATTCGGTGCACTTATCACTGGCATATTTAACTTTTTAACCACGTGGCTCGGACGACGGCACGAATTCCAGAGGGAACGGTATAAGAGAAAACAGGAGCTTCTAGAGAAAATCGCCATAGACTTTGAGACTGCGCATGCAGTCATCATGGAGCTCTTTTCAACCTATGGAACATATCTAGAGTTTGTGGATAGCCGGCCAGGTAGCGGTGAGTATTCACTCGAAAAGGCCGCTAAAATAGTCGTGGAGAGAATATTTCCAGCCTTGAACATTGTTCATGGCATTGAAGGCAGACTCATGCTTCTTGGATACAACGACATTGCAAAGATGTTCTTGGAATATAGATCAGCTGCAACAGATCTTCAAGATCAAATAACCTCAGACCAAAAAATTCGAGTTAGCTTAGATGAGTGGAATGAGCTGTTTTGGCGCAGTCATGAGCTTCGAAGGGAAATATACAAGCATTTGAAGACATACTATGAAAAGGCCTAGCAAGACAACATAGCTGGAAAAGTGTCTGGTTTATTTTGGAAAAAGGGGTCGGGAGTCGTTTGTTGACATTTTAGTAAGGGTTGGGTACAAAGGTGTATGCCGCGTCGTCCACGCCTGGCCACCGGAGGCCTGGCTTATCATGTGCTCAACCGCCGAGTGGGGCGGCTTTCGCTCTTTAACAAACCTGCCGACTATGCCGGGTTTGAGAAGATTCTTGCAGGGGCCCACGACCGAACCGGGATACGCATCGCCGCCTATTGTCTGATGCCGACGCACTGGCATCTTATTCTCTGGCCTCGACAAGATGGGGAGCTGTCCGAAGTGCTGCGGTGGATCACCGTCACCCACACCCAACGCTGGCATGTGCATCGACGTTCTTCAGGCACCGGTCCCGTGTATCAGGGGCGTTTCAAGTCATTTCCCGTGCAGACGGACGAGCATTTTTTCACGGTCGCACGATATGTCGAACGCAATGCTTTGCGGGCGTCATTGGTGGCTCGGGCGGAAGACTGGAAATGGTCGAGTCTGTGGCGACGGGGGCAGGGGGATGCGACGCTATGCAGTTGGCTGAGCGATTGGCCGGTTGAACAACCTCGGAATTGGGTGAGGCGCGTGAATCAGCCGGAGACGGCTGGGGAGTTGGAGGCGCTCAGGGTCTCTGTGAATCGGGGGCGGCCATTTGGGAGTGAGACGTGGGTCACCAGAATGGCGAAACGCTTTGATTTGGAATCCACCATGCGATCGCCCGGTCGACCGAAGGGTTCCTGAATGATTTTTGCGCCTTATTTTCCTTCTCACCCCTTTATTTTTCTTTTCTGCCTTTTCTGTCTGTTGTGCTAGTATTGGTGCCAACAGTGAACGCACTATTATCCCCAATGTGAACTATCTGTTTCGTTCCTTCCTTTTCTATGGCCCGGCAACGAGTCACCGCTCAAGACCTCTATAACTACACCAAGTGTCTGCATCGCGTATATCTGGATAGCCATGGCGATCCTTCGGAAAAATCCGAGGTCAGCTCATTTGTGAAATTGTTGTGGGAAGTGGGGTTACAGACTGAACGGGACTATATTACCTCGCTCGGTGATCAAGAAATCGTGGACCTCCAGGATCTTGCGGTAGAGTCCGCATTCCAGGAGACGCTTTTGGCCATGGAGCATGGAGCCGCTGTTATTTATCAAGGCTGTCTGATCCATGAACAATTTGTGGGGCGACCGGATTTGTTGGTGAAACGGGAGGACGGGTCGTCTCGCTTTGGCGAATATTTTTATGAGCCAATTGATATCAAAGCTGGAAAGGGTTGGGAAGAGGCGGACGGCAAGAAACCCAAGTTTAAAGAACATTACGCCTTTCAGATTTTGTTTTATCGGCTGTTACTTGAGAAGATTCAGGGAGCAGTTCCGCCGGGTGGTCGGATTATCAATGTGGACAAACAGCTTGAAGAATTTGATCCGGCTCCGTTTGAAGAGCGGTTCAACCAGGCCATGCAGGATGTTCAGCAATTGGTGTCCGGGGAAGAGACATCGGAACCCGTGTTGGGTAGTCACTGTACCATGTGCGGGTGGTTTGCCCGATGTTACCGATGGGTGAAAGCGGAATCTGACCCCACCGGTTTATTTTTTGTCGGCAAACAAAAATTTGCTCTCCGGGAGCAGGGACTTCGAACCATTGAAGATATTGCCAAGATGGATGTGCAAACCTATCTTAATCCGCCGCATAAGATTCCGCGAATGGGCAAAATCTCCCTGGCGCGGATGAAGGAGCGGGCGCAGGTCCTGTTAGAGGGGAAGCCGAGAATCCGCTCAGGCTACACGTTTCCGGAGGTCGATCGGGAGATCTATTTTGATATTGAAGATGATCCGACCCGGGGAGTGACCTATCTTTTCGGGATGGTCATTCAAGATGGGAAGGAGCCCTCTCACTTTACGTATTTTTTGGCTAAAACGCCTGAAGACGAAGAGCAGACGGTGAGGGACTTCTGGCAATTTATTCAATCGACGGAACGGGCCGTCTATTATGTGTATTCCCATAAGGAGCGATCGACGCTGAAACGTCTGATGGAAAAGTATGATCTGGATGTCGAAACCTTTGAAAAATATAAGGCGAGTGAATTTGATTTGTATCAAGACCTTATTGTGGAATATTCTGACTGGCCGACATTTTCTTATGGCATTAAACACATCGCCAAGTTTATCGGGTTTCAGTGGAGAGACATTGATCCGTCCGGAGCCAACTCCATCGCCTGGTATAACGATTATTTAGCCAATCCGACTAATGACGCTCTGATAAATAGAATTTTGGAATATAACGAGGATGATTGCTATGCCATGGCGGCTATTACACGATATTTTGAACATTATGCCCACAAGACTCAGGTGACGTCTGCAAAGCTGGCGCCTTGAGACGCACTCCTGAGGAGATTGGACTATGGCTGCAACGGTATTAGTGGTTGATGATGAAAAAGATTTGGTGGAGTTGGTCAAGTATCACTTGGAAAAAGAAGGACTCAAGTGTTTGGAAGCGCGTGATGGGGAGACGGCCTTGCAGGTGGCAAAGGAGCGCACCCCTGATCTTGTGGTCTTGGATCTGATGTTGCCGGGGGTGGATGGCTTAGAGGTCTGCCGGAAGTTGAGGAAGGACCCGAAAACGTCTTCGATCGCCATTATTATGCTGACGGCGAAGGCCGAAGAAGTGGACCGGATTGTGGGTTTGGAAATGGGTGCGGATGACTATATGGTGAAACCCTTTAGCCCGAGGGAACTCGTCGCCAGAGTGAAAGCGGTGTTGCGGCGGGGCCAGGGGCAGGACATGCCGACGATCAAACGAGTCGGAACAATAGAGGTCGATGAAGGAAAACACCAAGTGACGGTGGAAGGAACCGTGGTGGAGTTGACCGTCAAGGAGTTCGATCTGCTGTGTGCGTTGATGCGGGCGAATGGCCGTGTGCTGAACCGTGACCAAATATTGGAAACCGTTTGGGGCTATTCCAATGCCGTGGATATTGAATCGCGGACGGTGGATGTGCACATTCGGCGACTCCGGGAAAAGTTAGGGAACGAATACACGCGAATTGTGACGGTCAAAGGTGTGGGCTATCGTTTTGAGGCGGGATCGGTCTAAGACGTGAGGGGTAAGGCGTGAGGCGGAGAGCGCATGCGTGTTCCCTCTTTGACATTCCCTCTTCTCCTTTAGTCATTCCCGACATTAGTAATCGGGAATCTATCGTAAGAAGATGGCAGATATGATGCGGGGGATTTTTTGATCGAGAGTGTGCGGGGGATTTTGGGGATGGATTCCCGCTGAAAACTTGCGGGAATGACGCCAGGAAAGGAGATTGATCCCTCTACCACCTTGCAAGAATAAAGACCGTAAGCGTTCGGCTTTGATCACCCTTTATATGGTATCTGACACTGTTTGCCAACTGATATCGTATTTTTATCCTTGATGAAAGTTTCGTGGATCTATGCGTAATCCTTCTCTGGTCCTTGTGTGCTGGATGGTGGCGGCAATGGTCGGGGTCGGCGTGAGTGTCGCGTGGGCATGGCCCTTCTGGGTGGTGGCCTTGTTGGGTATTGGTCTGGTTGGTGTGGCGGTGTTGATGACCCGAAACACCTGGGATCAGACGAGAGCAAACCACGAAGACGTCATGGCAGGCATTCGTCAACTTCAGCAGCTCAGTGGGATTGATGAATCGAGGGCTTCTCGTGTGTTGGAACCCCATGATTTAGGAGTCCATATCAAGCGCATGGTGGCGGACGTAAAGAAACGGATGACCAGTCTCGAAGAGGAACGCACGAAAATTATCGCCATCATGGAAAATTTGGTGGAAGGGGTGGTGGCCTTCGATCCCAAGGGAAAGGTGTTGTTCACCAATTCCAGCGCCCACCGAATATTAGGATTGGACGCCAAGGCGATTCAGGGACGATCGGTGTGGGAAATCATCAGAAATCAAGAACTGGCCGGTCTGGTTGAAGGTTGTCAGGGATTAGCGTGGCATGAGCGACGGCAGGCGGAGATTGAATTGCATCCCCCCGTCTCCATGGTGTTAGAGGTGTATGCTCTCCCTTTTCCCTTTTCCAATCAGAAGAAGGGGAGTGTGTTGGTGTTGCACGACGTCACCGAATTGCGTCGTTTGGAACAGGTGCGGACCGAGTTTGTTGAGAACGTTTCGCATGAACTGCGCACCCCGCTGACGGCCATTGTCGGATATTTGGAAACGCTGGTGGATGAGCCGTCTTTGGAAACTCCGAACAATCGGAAGTTTGTGCATATTGCCTACCAGCATGCGGAGCGGCTCAGCCGGTTGGTGGAAGATTTACGGAGCCTCTCCGAAATTGAATCAGGAAAAGTGGTGTTGCGCTGTGAATTGATGCCGCTGGGTGAGGCGGCCCAGGATGTCTGTGAGATGTTTCAGAATCAACTGTCGAAAAAAGATCTGCAGATCTCGAACAAGATTGGCACGGAATTCAGTGCCTGGGCTGATCGGGACCGGTTGATTCAGATTCTGGTCAATTTAGTGGACAATGCGATTAAGTATACGCCTGCCGGAGGCACCATATCGTTTCAAGCCATGCCTCTTGGAGATCAGCGAGTCTCACTGCAGGTGAAGGATACGGGTCAGGGTATTCCTTCGATAGATCTTCCACGCATTACCGAACGATTTTATCGGGTGGATCGAGCCAGGTCTCGTGAAGAAGGTGGGACGGGCCTTGGGCTCTCTATCGTCAAGCATCTCCTCCAATTGCTTGGTGGCAGACTCCGCATCCAGAGTGAATTGGGCCGAGGCACCACGGTGGAAGTGATCTTGCCCGTTTCCTCGCCAACTCCCTCAAGCAACCCTAAATAAGATTGGAATCTTCTTCGCTAGTAGCCGTATCATTTTGGTTGTTCCTCCCCAAATCCTCTCAAAACGTTACACTGTTGTAACCCAAACCTCACAGCGCTGAAACAGTCCATCGCTAGCATACAATTGAACGGTTGGGTCGGCAGATTCCGTTGCATGGAACGTTCTCAATTTGGAGGATGACCAGGGGAGGGAGAAATGGCCACATGTCGCAACGATGGGGAATCACAGATTCTTTTTGAACGGGGAGATCGTGAAGCAGTGTTAGCCGTCATTTCTGACAGTCCGTCCGTCACAATCGAAGAACTCTTGCAGCATCTGCCATGGATGCAGTGGGGGCATCT
The DNA here is from genome assembly GCA_029864405.1 of Nitrospirota bacterium. Classification (GTDB taxonomy): domain Bacteria; phylum Nitrospirota; class Nitrospiria; order Nitrospirales; family UBA8639; genus Nitrospira_E. Next base: position 9,859 of record JAOTTP010000040.1, on the reverse strand, counting down.
GTTTTTTATCCTTCGGGAATGTTTGGAGGAAGGGTTGGTAACCTTGAGCCAAAAGCAGTGTCAATTTGAATTCCGCGTCATCCATGCCTTGCAACATGAAAGTGGGGCGAGTGATCAGGCGAGGCCTGTACCGTCAAGCTCGGGAGATTAACTGATAGCTATTTAACACGTTCGTAACATGGGCTTTACATAGAAGAAATCTGTTGGATCTACACTATTTACTTACACGAGGAGGCACGTTTGATGAAACACGGTCAGAAGCATACGCAGATGTGGGTGTTGGGCTTAGGCATAGGACTGTTTATGGGTTGGACCGGGAGCGCGATGCTTGGGGTTTCTCCTGTTTGGGCCAAGGACGATATGGAAGATCCTGCTTGGGTGAGTTATGGCAAGGTGAGCGGAGTGTCAGGGAATATTAATAGTATCGGTTCGGATACCCTGAATAACCTTATGACGCTGTGGGCCGAAGGATTTCGGAGACAATACCCCAATGTCAAAATTCAGATTGAAGGAAAAGGGTCCAGTACCGCTCCCCCTGCTCTCATTGAAGGGACCGCACAGTTGGGACCGATGTCTCGTAAGATGAAGGGGAAAGAAATTGATGCGTTTGAAGCCAAATTTGGCTATAAGCCTACCGCCTTTCCCGTGGCCGTGGATGCATTGGCGGTGTATGTCAATAAAGATAACTCCATCCAAGGGCTGACGATTGAACAGGTCGACGCCGTGTTTTCCAAGACCCGTCGGCAGGGGTATAAGGAAAATATTCATAGTTGGGGACAATTAGGTTTGACTGGAATGTTTGCCAACATGCCCATCAGTATCTATGGACGGAATTCTGCGTCGGGGACCTATGGGTTTTTCAAAGAGGCGGTGCTGGAGAATGGTGATTATAAAGATGAGGTAAAGGAGCAACCCGGTTCGGCCTCTGTGGTGCAAGGTGTGACCGAAGATCAGGCAGGTATCGGGTATAGCGGTATCGGGTATCGAACATCGGGTGTTCATGCGCTTCCTCTTTCGATGAAGGCCGGTCAACCGTTTGTGGAGCCTACCTATGCCAATGCCAGTACGGGGAGTTATCCCTTATCGCGCTATTTATTTGTGTATGTGAATATCACTCCTAATCAACCGTTGTCGCCGATTGTACGAGAGTTTTTGAAATATGTGTATAGCCGGGAGGGGCAGATGGTTGTTATTAAAGATGGCTATTTTCCCATATCGGAGAAGATTATTGGGAAACAGTCGGAGCACCTCAAATAGGAATATCGTGATGAACATCCTCACCGCCTCCCATAGAAACCCTTTGGGGAGCGGTTGGGTGTTCTGATCTCATCCCTGTTTCTCAATTCATCTTCACATAGCTCAACATATGATGCCACCTTTATCTTCTTCCTCCTCCTCTTTGGTTTCGGGTAGAAAATCGTCGGCAGTCGTTTCCCGTGCCGGCGCTCAAAGGCGGATTCGTCATCTTCTCGATCATGTGGCGAAGTATGTCGTCGGGGCGGGAGGCCTGGCGACCATTGTCAGTATCCTTGGAATTTTTGTGTATCTGGTGTGGGAAGTGATTCCTCTGTTTCAACCTGCAACCGTCTCTCCTGAACTGACGGTGCCCGTGTCATTGACAGAGACGCAGGCTTCTAACCGGACTCACGCGATGGTGGGGATTGATGAATATCGGGAAGTCCCGTTTATTCTCCAAGGGAAACACCTCCAATTTCTTTCCTTACCCGGTGGCTCCCCCATTCCTGAGGTGGGAGGGGAGTTGTCGATCGCCGGTGAGCCGACGTCTGTCGTGCGAATGGGGTTAAAAGGCAATAGCCTTAGTGTCGGGACAGACCGGGGACTCGTCTATCCGGTCAAGATTCTTTATCGCTCTGATTTCCAAGGGGACCAACGGACCATTCTCCCGAGTGTGAAGGTCAATGATCCTATAAAGGTGGTTCCTGACCGAATGGGGATTATCCTTCATGCGCATGTCACGCGGAGTGAGGAATATCAAACCGTAGCGGCTCTCACCGGAAGTGGGGAACTCTGGGTGACCAGGATTGAGGAACCAGGGGATTTTTCCTTTACGGATGAGGTCGTTGTAACAACCAATCGGCTTGTCCTACCGCCTCAGGTTCACCTCACGACATTGGTCCTGGATAGTGTGGGGAAACGATTGGTGGCTGGTACAAACGATGGTCATCTTCTCGCATGGGAATGGCAACGACAGGGATTTGATGCCATGCCGCAGTCCGTGTCTGTTGGTGCGGCTGGGGATGCCGTGACCGCTCTCTCATATCTGTTAGGTGAACGAACGTTGGTGGTGGGGACCACCTCTGGAAGCGTGAGTACGTGGGCGTTCTCAGCCGATCAATCCGGGCCGTCCGGCAGATTTCTGAGGAAGGTGCATACCTTCACCCCTCATGCCCGGTCAGTGACGAGTCTCTCCGTGTCCCAACGTGATAAAGGATTTTTAACTGCTGACGATCAGGGAACCGTGTTGCTGCATTATTCCACCACAGGAGAAACGATTTTAGAAATTTCTGGGAAGGGAAACGCCATCGAATCGCTACGCTATGCTCCAAAAGCCGATGGCCTGGTGTGGTTGGGGGAGGATCACACACTTCAGACCTATGCCATTGATAATCCACATCCGGAGGTGACGTTCAAATCCTTATTTTTCCCTGTGACCTATGAAGGCTATGACCGTCCGGAGGTGGTTTGGCAATCCTCCAGCGGATCGGACGAGTTTGAGCCGAAATTGGGACTCATCCCACTCATGTTTGGAACGTTGAAGGGGACGTTGTATGCCATGGTGTTGGCCATACCCCTTGCGGTCATGGGAGCCATTTATACGGCCATGTTCATGCATCCCCATCTCAGGTCTGTTGTGAAGCCGTCTCTGGAATTGATGGCGGCTCTGCCGTCGGTGGTGTTGGGATTTCTGGCGGGCCTATGGTTTGCTCCTCTCTTGGAGAAGATTTTTCCTGCGGTGGTGGCCATTGTGGGAATGCTTCCTCTGGTGATTGCGGTCTGTTGTCTCGCGTGGCAATTCCTTCCCATTCGGGTAAAACGCTTTGATGCGTACGGACTTGATTTGATGGTGATGATGGTCGCTATTGTTCTCACCGTGGGTGCCTGTTTGATGGCCAATCACGCGATTGAGGGTTGGTTGTTTGGAGGAAATTTCAAACAGTGGTTGGCACAAAATTTTGGATTAACCTATGATCAGCGAAACGCCATTGTCATTAGCTTTGCTATGGGTTTTGCGGTGATTCCAATTATTTTCAGTATTGCTGAAGATGCGATTGCCAATGTTCCCCGGCAACTTATCGCAGGATCTCTGGCCTTGGGGGCGACGCGGTGGCAGACCTTAACCCGGTTAGTCCTCATTTCGGCCAGTCCGGGCATCTTCTCCGCGTTGATGATTGGGTTTGGGCGCGCAATAGGAGAAACGATGATTGTGCTGATGGCCACCGGAAATACGCCGATCATGGATTGGAGTATGTTCAATGGATTTCGTACGCTATCGGCCAACATTGCGGTAGAAATGCCTGAAGCGCCTCATGGCGGAACGTTGTATCGTGTGTTGTTCCTGTCTGGCCTGATTTTGTTTGGCTTCACATTTACGATTAATACGATTGCCGAAATCGTCCGGCAACGGCTCCGCCAAAAATATTCTCAATTTTAAGTCGGGCAGCCATGAAATTTCTTCAACGATTTTTTGCATCCGGCACATTGTTTATCTGGTTATCAGGAGGAGCCTTAGCCTGTTCACTGCTGCTGATCGGCGGTCTCCTGACCTTAATTTTTATCAATGGCATGGGTTATTTTTGGCCGAAGGATCTTATACAGCTAACGCTCAACGATGACTCCAAGGTGCTCGGGGAAATCGTGGATTCTCAGCGCATTCCAGAGACCGTAACCACAGCCTTTCCCGATGGGCAGTCTCGCATACAACTGAAGGTGGGCAACCGGGATGTGTACGGGCTGGATTTCCGGTGGGTTGATGAAGCCGACATTGCGCAACGGATCTGGCCTCAGGATGTCATCGCATTTGAACGACGGGAATGGGGGAATTTTTATGGCTGGGTGACTGTGGTGTGGGACGGGGATACGCGTCTGGCTGAGGGCCGGGACATCGCGTGGAACGTGTGGTATCCCTTCCTTGAGCAAACCGAGTCACTTCACCAAGAGATCCATCATATTGAACGTGATGTGATTGGCGCCATTAATTCTGAGATGGAACGGGCGCGCTTGCACCTTAAGGCCTTGGAATCGAAAGGGGAAATTTCGCAGGATTCCGCCGACTCGCTTCAACAGGACATTCAACAACGGGAAGCGGCGTATCAGGAGCAGATCCAACGATTGGTGGGGTTGTATGAGCGATTGAACCGTTATCGGGTCACGCTCATCGATGTCACTGGAGAGGAAAAAACATTTCCGGTTGGTGGCCTCGTGAGGGCGTGGCGTCCGAATTCCATGAGTGTGTGGGAAAAAATCAAGATGTATGCGGAAAACTTTTGGAATGTGTTAACGGATGAACCCCGGGAAGCGAATACCGAAGGTGGGATCTTCCCGGCAATTTTTGGCACGGTCATGATGGTATTGGTGATGAGTGTGGTTGTGGTGCCGTTTGGGGTCTTGGCCGCTGTGTATTTAAAAGAATATGCCAAGCAAGGCCTGTTGACGCGAATGATTCGAATTGCTGTGAATAATCTTGCGGGGGTTCCGTCTATTGTCTTTGGTGTCTTCGGTTTGGGATTTTTCGTGTATGCGGTGGGAGGCACAATTGATCAATTATTCTTCTCCGTCTCGTTGCCGAATCCGACGTTTGGGACAGGGGGAATGTTATGGGCTTCTCTCACGTTAGCCCTCATGACTGTTCCGGTGGTGATCGTGGCAACGGAAGAAGGCTTGTCGGCTGTTCCCAGGGAATATCGGGAAGGGTCGTTGGGGTTGGGCGCGACAAAATTTGAATCGCTCATGCGGGTCGTCCTGCCTTGCGCCATGCCGGGAATTTTAACCGGCTTGATTCTCGCGGTGTCTAGAGCTACCGGTGAAGTGGCGCCACTGATGTTGACGGGCGTGGTCAAACTCGCTCCGGCATTGCCGGTTGATAGTCAGTTTCCCTTTATGCATCTTGATCGAAAATTTATGCATCTGGGATTTCATATCTATGATGTAGGATTTCAATCTCCCAATGTGGAGGCGGCAAAACCCATGGTCTACGTCACGACTCTGGTTCTGGTTCTTGTCGTCCTCCTCTTGAACATGACCGCGATTGCGCTCCGGACCAGGATGCGGAAACGCTATGCTGGTGCTTCGGTATAAATGAGGTACAATTTTGGAAATCGAGCAGAAAATTTTGGAAAATTCTGTGTCTTTGGTCAAGACCACACCAGCGAAGTCTCTGAGGCTGGTGGTTGAAACAAGGCAGACGGATCCCATGAAGAAGATTTTTTTAGAATCCGAAACGGCCCAACATCCCTTGACAGATGCACCCGCCAAAATTGTCATTCAAGATATGAACTTTTACTACGGAACGGTTCAGGCTCTCAAATGTGTGAATATGACCGTTCCTGCTAATAAAGTAACGGCATTTATCGGACCCTCAGGCTGTGGGAAATCGACCCTCTTGCGATGCCTGAATCGTCTGAATGACCTGGTCGATGGCACCAGGGTTGAAGGAACCATTCTCCTGGATGATGAAAATATTTATCGACCTGAAGTTGATGCAACCGATCTTCGAACCCGGGTTGGTATGGTGTTTCAGAAAATTAATCCATTTCCGAAAACGGTCTGGCAGAATGTGGCCTATGGTCCGCAATTGCAGAAAATCCGCAAACGTGCCATTCTGGATGACATCGTTGAAACAAGCCTTCAAGGAGCTGGATTGTGGGAGGAAGTGAAAGATCGGCTGCATGCCAGTGCCTTGGGATTGTCCGGGGGGCAACAACAACGTCTGTGTATTGCGAGGGCACTTGCGGTCAATCCCGAAGTGCTGTTGATGGATGAACCATGTTCCGCACTGGATCCGATCTCCACCGGGAGGATTGAAGAGCTTCTCCATACGTTGAAAGAGCGGCTCACGGTGGTGATTGTGACACATAATATGCAGCAGGCGGCGCGTGTCTCGGATTTGACGGGCTTTTTCTTATTAGGGGAATTAATCGAATTCGATGGCACCAAGAAAATTTTCACCAATCCCGGCGATTCCCGAACGGAAGATTATGTGACGGGGCGATTCGGCTGATTTCCTGTAGACCAGAATAAAGGATCACGATGAAGCGACATTTTGATGATGCGTTGGCGGACCTCAGGCAGCGAATTTTACGGATGGGGGCGCTCGTTGAAGGGCAAATTCGTCAAGCGCTCACCGCGCTTGTGGACCGTGATGATCTCGTGGCGAATCAAGTCATTCAGAATGATCGTCAGGTGAATACGATGGACGTGGCCATTGACGAACTCTGCCTGGAATTGTTGGCTCTTTACCAACCGGCGGCTAAAGACCTTCGGTTTGTCACGACGGCCATGAAAATTTCCACCGAATTAGAGCGCATGAGCGATTTGGCAGAAAATATCTGTGAGCGTGCTCTTGAACTGCATGTCGAACCTCAACTGAAGCCGTATATCGATATTCCGCTGATGGCCGAGCGTGCCATTAAAATGGTGGGAGAAGCCTTGGATGCTTTTGTGCGAGGGGATTCGGTTCTTGCCAGACGGGTCCTCAAGGAGGATGACTACGTCGATGAACTGAATGAACAAATTTTTCGCGAATTGTTGTCTTTTATGATGGAGAATCCCCAAACGATCTCGCGTGCGATCCGGTTGTCGTTTATCTCCAAGTACATTGAACGCATCGCCGATCATGCGACGAATGTGGCGGAACTAGTCGTGTATATGGTGGAAGGGAAAATTATCCGTCATATGAATCCGACCTAACTCAGTCGTCCTGTCCGCTGTTTTCTCCCAGTTCTCTTCTCTTTTTTCTTTCTTGTTGCCGCCCCCGCCTCTCCGCTTTCTGTCACGATAAATTTACCTGTCTGTGATAGGGGCGTCATGTGTCCGGTGTGCCGTATGGGTATGAATAACAATCATCCTACACCAGCGCAGACGAAAGGAGAATGCCATGCAAAAATGGATGGACACTCGCGGAGGATCTTCACGGTATTCCCAATGTCAGGCTACTAAGAAACGTTCCCAGGGCTTCAGTTCACTGTGGTCTCTAGTCTTGGCAGGAGGCTATGGGGAGCGACTTCGACAAAATACCGAACAGCGTTTCGGGGCCTATCGTCCGAAGCAATATTGCGTCTTTATGGGAAAACGATCGATGATCCAACATACGTGGATACGTGCGAAAACCCTCTGCCTTCCTCACCAGGTTGTGACGGTGATGGATCAATCATATTGGAGCTATGTGCGGACGCAATTGATTCAGGAATCCCTTGGTCCTGTGGTCTGGTAACCCGATAATCGAGGAACCGGACCTGGTGTGTTTCTGCCGCTCTCCTATATTCGAGCGCATGATCCCAACGCGACGGTGGTGCTCTGGCCCTCCGACCATTTCATCTTTCCAGTCGAGCCGATGATGCAGGTGATTCGCGATGCTGCAGCCTTGGTCCAGGAACAACCGCAGCGCATGGTGTTGTTGACCGTTCCTCCTCAATCCCGTGAGCAAGACTATGGGGGGTTATTCCAGGTGGCCGTCTGCCTCATCCTGGAGGAGTTCAGGTCAGGGAGGTGCGGAGATTTGTGGAGAAACCACTGGGGTCCCAGCTGGAGGCCATTGCCCTGAGTGGAGGGCAGTGGAATACCATGGTGCTGATTGCCAATGTCCAAACCTTATGGGAAGCGGGTCGTCAGTGTATTCCGGAGGTCGTCAGGTCTCTTGAAACACATGCGGGTGGGATTGGAACCTCAAGCGAACAGCAACGACTACTGCATCTTTATCTAACGATGCCCACGCGAAATTTCTCAAGCGATCTGTTATCGCTGCTTCCTCAGCAATGACATATGATGGAGTTGACCGGGGTCTATTGGAGTGATTGGGAAAGGCCTGAACATATCCATGAGACGATCGCGTCTATGGGGCGACGTGATCCCTCTGGAACGAATGGCGAGTCTACTGGCTATGCTTGGATGGGATCTCGTCGGACCGGGGCGGTTCAGGAGGGATTGACCGTTGTCGCGGGATAGAGAATTCGATGATTTCCTTGGACTCATATGTCGCCATGATTGCTGACCGTCAGGCTCACGGTCGACGGATGTTCTGATGATGTTGGTCATGATGAATGGCCAGACATGATCATCGCGGTCCGGACTATGAATCTGATCCATCCAGGAGAAAGAGAGGGAATGTATGAGCAGAGTTGTCTTGGAAGAAGAGACGGATCGCGGCCCACATGCCTTGTCGCAGGCCCGACCTGGTACGATCAAATGGCGGTGTAGCAGTTGTGGCCTGGAATGGGAGTCGGCTCAGTATGGAGAGGCTTGTCCATTGGAGCAGTTGGAAAGAACGTTCCTTGGTGCCGATTAGTTGATGGGCGTTTGTGAGGCCATCCGTTTATTGCCCCAACATTTGAGCCTTGGAATATCTGAGAAGAATTTCATGCGTGTTTGTGAGGGGATTTAGGGAGAAGGCGGCTTGGTGTATTTCCCTTTCCAGTTTGCGATAAACCATGATTGAGCCTGAAAGGGGACTTCGTCATCTGGAGGTTTGACGCGAGTATAGGTTCCATCGGCCTGGAGTTGCCGCGTGTGCATGTTGTCTTTTAGGTAGGGACGTAAGACGGTTTCAACAATGAAGGTTCGCAGTGAAGGATTTTCAATCGGAAACAAGATTTCAACGCGCCGGTCCATATTGCGGGGCATGAGATCCGCACTCCCCAGAAATAATTCATCCTGGCCACCGTTACGAAAATAGAAACAGCGAGAATGTTCAAGGAATCGTCCCACGAGGGACGTGACGGTTATCGTCTGGCTAAGGCCCGGGATTCCGGGGCGAAGCCCGCACATCCCACGCACCAATAGCTCAATCTTGACCCCGGCTTGAGAGGCTCGATACAACGCCTGAATGCAGGCCTTGTCTACGAGTGCATTCACCTTAAAGGCCAGGTAGCCATCTCCATGTTGTTGTTGGCGAGATATTTCTCGATTGATTCGATCGATGAGATTGGTTCGAATGCCGAGCGGAGCAATTAATAGTTTCGCGTAAGCGTCTTTTTTTGAATATCCTGTCAAGGCATTGAAGAGATCGGTGACATCTTCGCCGAACACGGGATGACAGGTAAATAAACTAAAGTCCGTATAGAATTTGCTGGTGATGGGATTGTAATTGCCGGTACCCAGATGCAGATATCGACGAATGCCATCTGATTCCCGACGGACGACCATGCAGACTTTGGCATGTGTTTTGAGACCCAGGACACCATAGACCACATGCACGCCTTCATCTTCTAATTTTCTGGCCCATTCAATATTGTTTTCTTCGTCGAACCGGGCTTTGAGCTCCAGGAGTACGGCAACCTGCTTGTCATTTTGCCGGGCTTCCATGAGGGCGTCTACCACAGGGGAGTTGATGCCCACTCGATAGAGTGTCTGTTTGATGGCTAACACATGCGGGTCCAGCGCGGCTTGTCGAATGAAATCGACCACGGGTGAAAAGCTGTCGTAGGGGTGGTGCAGGAAGATATCTTCGCGCTTGATTAAGGTAAATAGCGATTCTTTCCCGGTTGGGTCCTGCAGAGTGGTAGGGTGGTGAACGGGGAATTTTAAGTCGGGTCGATCAATAGCTGTGAGTTCAAGGAGATTCGAAAGGCCGAGACGGAAATCATAGGTATACACTTGATAGGGGGCTAAATTAAGATTTCTGACC
>JAOTTP010000149.1 GCA_029864405.1 Nitrospirota bacterium | reverse complement strand
GGTGGGATAGTTGAAGGCCACGTACAGATTCGCCGCTCCCATGAACGCGAAAAATCCGGTCCAACTCCAGTTCAGTCGCGCCCACACCGGCTCGGGCAGAACCACCTGGGTCTTCAGCATGCTGCGTAGCAGATTCTTGCGCCAGACCAGCACGCTTCCCGACAGCACGAGGGCGAACAACCAGTACAGAACCGTCGGCTTCCACTTGATGAAGGTCTCGTCGCGCAACAGCAGTGTGGCCCCGCCGAATACGACGATGATTGCGAGGCTTGCCCACAGCATGGTGTCGACACGGCGGCCGCGCAGGCGCAGCCACCCGACCTGGGCGAAGGTCGCAAGGATCGCGACCCCGGTGGCGACGTAGATGTCCGCCAGCTTGAACGCGACGAAAAAGAGAATGACCGGTAAAAGGTCGAATAAAAACTTCATCTGAGAGTGCTCATTCTACCAGTGGACGGACGCCGACACGGACGCGATCGGCGCAGCCTGCCGACCGCCCTGCGAGCGCGAGCGCGCGGATCAAGCCTTGTCGAACTTGAGCGACGCGGAGTTGATGCAGTAGCGCTGCCCGGTGGGCTGCGGACCGTCGTCAAACACGTGGCCGAGATGCGCGTCGCAGCGTGCGCAGTGCACCTCGGTGCGTTTCATGAAGAAGCTGAAGTCTTCTTCGATCGCCACATTCTCGTTCCTTATCGGCTGCCAGTAGCTCGGCCAGCCGGATTTGGAGTCGAACTTGTGTGCCGAGGAGAACAGTTCCGCCCCGCAGCAGACGCAGCGATACGTTCCCGTGTCGTGGTGATTCCAGTACTCGCCGGCGAACGCACGCTCGGTGCCCTTGCGACGCGCCACCTTGAACTGCACGGGCGTCAGCTGTTTCTGCCACTCGGCGTCGCTTTTCACCACCTTGTCGTCGGTCGTCGAGTCCATGTCCGTTTCCGTCTCCGTCGTGCGCCTCGGCGGTTACTATAGCCGCGTCCGTGAAAGGAGGAAACCGTGGCGCTGGTAAGGATGATCGAGGTTGCAGAGGCGCCGCCCGAGGTCCGGGCGGTCTATGACGACATCATGAAAACGCGCGGGACCGACTGGGTCAACAACTTCTGGAAGGTGCTCGCAAACGACCCGGCGACGCTCAGGCGGCTGTGGGAGAACGTCAAGCAGGTCATGGCCCCGGGGGCGCTCGATCCACTGGTCAAGGAAATGATCTACGTCGCGGTCAGTGCGACCAACGGTTGCGAGTACTGCAGTCATTCGCATACCGCCTCGGCGCGCGCGAAGGGCATGAACGAGGCGATGTTCGCCGAGCTGATGGCGGTGGTCGGGCTAGCAAACGAGACCAACCGGCTGGCGAACGGCTATCGGATCGAGGTCGACGCCGCCTTTTTGCCCAAAGTTTGACCCGGAACTGGGTCGGCGGGCGGCTTAGGCCGGCGCTGGCTCGCCCGAGCGGTCCCATAGATTGGGCAGCGTGGTGTTGTGATAGCCGGAAATGAAGGCGCGCGGCGCACCCGTCCCGGCCTCGAAGGTATGGCGGCGCACTGCGCCGATGTTCGCGCCGTAGACGTGGATACTGACTGCGGGA
>JAOTTP010000093.1 GCA_029864405.1 Nitrospirota bacterium | reverse complement strand
GAACAGCTGCAGACCGTACTCACGCGGATCATCACCCGCCTCCTGAAGATGTTGACCCGCAAAGGCGCGCTCACGGAAGAAGATACGGAGATCCCTTACCTGGCCAACCCTGATGCCGATCCGGCCCTGGCCCCGCTGCATGCAGCCGCCTGTACCTACCGCATTGCCCTCGGACCCCGAGCAGGGCAGAAAGTGCTGACCTGGAAAGACCCGTCGTTGCGCCTCGCGAGCCCAGAGGTTCCGCACCCCCAAGGCTGTGTCAGTGCCCAGGGGTTTAGCCTGCATGCCGACACACAGTGTGGCCCCCAACAGCGACAGAAACTCGAACGGCTGTGCCGTTACATCACGCGCCCGGCTCTGGGCCACAAAGGCTGCGCCGCACCCCGACCGGCGCGGTCGTGCTTCAACTCAAAACCCCGTACCGGGATGGCACCACCCATCTCGTCATGACCCCGCTGGAATTCCTCCAACGCCTGGCGGCCCTCGTCCCCCGTCCCCGGCTTCATCTCATTCGCTTCCATGGCGTGCTGGCGCCCAACGCCGCGCTGCGGTCCCAGATCGTGCCCAGTGAGGCCGACCAGGCGTTGAACATTGTCGATGCAGACGGCGATCGCTCCCCGGCCTCCACGCGAGCCCGCATGAGTTGGGCGCAATTACTCACACGCGTCTTTGCCATCGATCTCACCACCTGCCCCCAGTGCGGCGGGGCGTTGACCATCATCGCCGCCATCGAAGATCCCTCGGTGATCATCAAGATTCTCACCCACCTGGGCTTGCCTACCCGCGCCCCACCACGAGCCTCGGCCCGGCTCGACGCGTTCCTACACACGGCCTAATCGCCCCCGGGATTCCGGTTCACTTTCGGAGCCGCCACTCCCCCTTTGTCCAGTTCCCCCACTCACACACCACAATGGAACGACATCCTGGCCCAATTCAAGCAAAATGGGCCGGTCAGACCCTCCTCGCCAGATAAACGCTCGCCGTTCGGACAGCCACGTCTGGTGATTGAAGTCTCCACGAGGTCTTTGGTACTTTCCGGCCACGTCAAATTGGCGCTCTTTAATTCGATTTCTCAGGTTTTAAAATGTTGCGCTGTGTTCTGGTCAAAAAAGATTTTGAAAGGCTCAACTATAAATCAAATACCAAGTATCTCTTTATTAAGAAACTTAAGATTTTGATTGTGGGAGATTTAGTGACGGCAATTCCGTTTATTGAAAACTAATTACAAGGAGATCTTAAATGAGAGACCGATTGTTTTTTTTGTTAATGCTTTTTGGGGTGTTACTCTTTACGCAAGGGTGTAGTGTTTATACAGCTTTTACTCACCCTCCGAAAGCAGACATAGAAGGATTAGAAAATATGAAAGGGGTGAACCGGTATTATGTTATGAGTCAATGTGGTGCGCCCCTCGATTCGGAAAAATTTAAAGATGGTGGCCGAAAAGACATCTACAAATTTTATGAAGGGTCTTCATGGGCCAAAGGGCGGGGCGTTTTCCATTTGATCGCTGATGTTTTGACATTGGGATTATGGGAAATTATCGCCTGGCCATCTGAGCTTGCCGCCCGGGGGGATAAACTTACAGCTGAAGCGGAGTATGATGCTGATGAAAAGCTCACAGCATTTCATGTGATTGGCCGAAGACCAAAAGAGCTACAAAGGGCGCATGAAATAGAAGAGATAAAAGAGGGTGATGAGTTTTAGTCTAAAGGTTGGAAATAAGGAAATACACTTTGACGAGTTAGGCTTGGTGCTAGAATCGGGGAGCTGCCTCTGCGGGGTTCCCATAGCACACAAGCCCCCATGCACAAGGCATAAATTCCAGAGGGTTGTGGCTTGTGTCATGTGGCTTATGCTGTGTGGAGTGGGATTGGAAGTCAGTGTTCAAGATATTCTCCCTTCGTTTAAAATTCTGCCCATTTTTGAAACATTCTTTCTCAATGCATGCACCATTCACCGATCTCCCCTTTCTTAAATCCTTGATTATTTGAGAAAATCCTTTTGGCATACAACTCCGAAACATTTAAGGGACAGCTGGTGTTTTTATTGCGTTTCTTATTGTTTTAGGTCCGACATTTTCTGAGATTCAAAAGGTAAGATCAGAAGTTTTTCATTCAGCGGCACTAAGAATTTTTAAAAACAAAAGTCATGGGGAGAACACTCCCATTTACCCGGTGAAAGCCGATACGATGAGTTGGTCAAGACATTTAATGAGAGTTCCTTGTTTACCAGTAGTATCTCTATTACCCACGAAAGCCTAAAAACTCGCTGTCATAGTGGACAAGGGCCTTAAAAGGCCAACACAGGGGCAGTCTAAACTAACATAGGTTCATACCCCCTGATCCAAAATGTGCTGATGACATACACTGAGCTTAAATCATGCGCTTTACAACTATTTCTGCCGTAACAACCTGTATCCTGATTGCTTGTTTCTTGACTGCCTGTTCCAGCTTTAGGCAAGGGAATCTCCAGCCCTCACATTCCTGGCCGCTCGAAGCAACTCAGGAAAAAAAAACCATCAGTCTTTTCGTCACGAGCAAGAAATTCGTCAATGGACGGCGAGAGGAAATGCCACTGGGTCTGATTCGAAGCTGGCAGAAACGGATTACTCAGATCTATGTCGATTCAGGGCTTTTCTCTGAGGTGGAAATAGGGCCTGCAGACACAGACCTTCAAAGTGAAGTGACTGTGAGCGATTTCCGTCAGGGCATGAAGCCAGACCTAGCGCCGTTAACCTTATTCTTATTCCCTGTCAGATGGGAAGACATGTATGTCGTTAAAACAAAGATCAAAGACCATGATGGCCAAACGCTAGGTTCAGTTGAGACGACTGAAACCGTGTCTCATTGGATGCACCTCTTTCTTATGTTCATCGCGCCATTCAGAGACTCGCCGCCAACAGTGTCCACTGATACGTTTGCCGATCTCATCCGCGTGAGCATCGTGGAGCTGCACGAAGGTGGTGCCTTTTAAAGAAAGGAACGGCAAAGGCGGGGATTGTTTAAAACTAGGTTGGTCGGGGATAGGCAAATGCCCCTGGCTTTAGATTTATTGGTTGATCTCCAACCGTCCAGAGGTATCGCCGACTCACTCTTACCAGTTCTGTTGTGACGCTCAGCAGAATAGGTCTTTAGCCCATGGAGATTTTTCACATTGAAGGTAAAGAACTTCATTTCTGAAAGGCTAGACTGACTATGACGCGGACTATTCTTATTCGACTCTTGATGGCACTGGCCTTCCTGATTCCTCAGGGTTGTGGTACTCATACTCCCGGGGGCCCCATCCTTTCCCGGTCGATACAAAAAGACATAAATCGCATAGGGATCCTTATCAGGGAAAGCGAAGAGGAATCCTTAGAGGAGTCACGACACGGCTGGTCAAACAGCATAGGCCATTCGATGGGATCAGGTGCGGCAGGAGGCTCTGCCTTGGGCATGGCTGGCCAATTATGTCTTTACCTGGCTCCTGTCTGTATGGTGGGTTTGGCTGTGGGTGGCGCGACGATTGGAGCGTTAGGTGGAGCTGTCCATGGAGTATATCAAGCCAGCACGGAAACCCTTCCCTCTGATGTAGAAGCGACGTTAGGCCAAGCTATTAAAGACGCCGGTTTAAGAGATTTATTAAGGAAGCATTTGGTAGCTGATGGCCAAGCTTATGGCTATCCCATGACCGTGGCGAAGCCTGCTTCAATCATAACCGAGCAAAATCAGGGTGCACTCTACCCGACCCTGCATGATTCCTTTGACACCCTGTTGGAAATTGAAGGCCCGGTGGTCAATCTGCTTCCTACGAGCTGGGGCAGATTTCCACCCAGGCGAGTGGGACTTTCCGCTCACGTTCGGATCATTCGGGTCGCCGATCAAGAAGTGTTGGAAGAAGAGTTCATCCTCGAAGAATTTGGCGACTCTCACTCTCTAGAGGAGTGGACCGCCAATCAAGCCCAGCACTTCCGAGAGGAGTTGCCCCGAGCGACCCGCCGGTTAAGTGAAAAATTTTTGATTGATTTGTTTATGCGGTATACCTTTACGGAACGCACTTATTCCCTTTCTGGTTGGGGGTGGTTGGGGCCGTCATACGTTCTCCGAGGGCTAGACTCCCCCAATACTCGTAAGCATATTCATAAGCAAGTTCAAAATAAGGAGGCTCAGAAGCATAGGGGATTTGAGCCCATACGAGTAGAGTCTCTGCGCCCAACCGGCCGTTGGGAACCTTTTCCTGGAGATGGTGTGACCTATGACCTCATCATTTGGGAGTCAAAGGAGTCCAGGGAAGTAGTGGGAGAAGTAGTGTATGAACGAAGAGGCCTTACGAACACTGTCCATACTCTGGAACAAGATTTAAAACCGGCTACGCTCTACACTTGGTCGGTTCGGGCAAGATTTGTGGAGGAAGGCAAAATCCGACTTACCGAGTGGAGTAAGTATAAAATTGGTGGGTATGATGAATGGGGATTTTACCAATTTCAGACACCACAGTGGGGTGAGCTTTCTCACTAAGGTTGCAAAGGGTGGGGATACACGGCGTAACCGGGGTCCCGTCTTGCAATGCAACAATTGAGACTCCTCTCCGAAAGCGGGATCTCGACGCCCCAACATGAGGACGGCCGCCCAAGCCTGTCAGGCTGTCCCCCATGGTGCGTCGGCTCCCTACGAACGCCGGCGGCCTGAAGGCACCATCCTCTACCAGGTCATCCAAAACTACGTCGACACCTTCTTTGCCCAAGTCGAACAGGAAACCGGGACGGGCCTGCCCCAGTTTGTCAAAGACGAGTTCGAGGCCTTTCTGGAATGCGGAATCTTAGCACATGGATTTCTGCGCCTGCGCTGCGGGGACTCGTATGGTCAAAATACTCATGCGGCCTCACGATGGTAGTATTTCAGCAGTCCACCCAATCTTTCTCCCTAGCGCGAATGGGGTTGTCGTCCCACCCCTCTTTCCTCGCACGTGGCAGCAGTAATTCATTGCCTCTGCCTTGATGGTTGCGTTCCTGATGATAATGCGTGCCGTACTCGTGGAGCACTTTCCTGAGGGCGTCTTCCCCAAACAGGATGAGCCGCGACAAGACTTCCTCCTTCACAGATCTCACCCACCTCTCAGCGTAGGCATTCAAATTCGGGCTACGTGGGGGAAGTTTGATGAGCGTGAGTTCGGCCGCTTTGAGCAACTCCTGAAAGGCCGGGCAGAATTTCCCGTCACGATCGTGGATCAAATACTGACCTGGAGTCAGGAAGCCCCACTCCGCCATGGTCGAATTGCGCGCCATCTGCGTCATCCAGGTCTCGTTGGGATGCGGGGTCATGCCGGCAATATGCACCCTCCGACTCCCTACGTGGATAAAGAATAGGATGTAATAGGTCACCAATCCACTTCGCGTCCAAACTTCCGCGGTAAAGAAATCGGTGGCGACGGGGAGGTTCTGGGGGGAGCGAATAAACTCGCGCCACGTCGTGGTCTTTTTTCGCTGAGGGGCCGGCGGGATAGCGTGACGCTTCAAGATATTGCCGACCGTTTGGTCGCTCACCGTATAGCCGACATTCTTCAGAGCCCCGACAATACGGTCGTACCCCCATGTGCGATTCTCTTTGGCGAATTGTAGGACGAAGTCCTCAATTTCTTGATGGCAACGGGGCCGACCTGGATACCGCCGATATGTGGAGCCGTCAAACTTTCTCTCAATGAGCTTTCGGTGCCAAGCCAGCAGCGTCTCAGGTTTGACTACCGACACCACTTCCGCCAAGGCCCGTTTCCCCAGCCGTTTGCCGAACTCAGCCAGCGTGCGGCGTTCACCGTCCGTCAGCCGCACTCGACCCGTGATCTGGTTCCGCAAAATGCGATTCTCCATCACGAGATATTCGTTCCGCACCAAGAGTTCTTGGTCGACCGTTCCGGTAATAGAGGCGAGTAACGTTTTCCACTCCATAGCTCCTCCATGTCGGCATGATGAGGTTCCTGTTGGTGTGGAGTATCAGGGATCGGGGAAGGGAGAGACAAGGGGGAGAGGAGGGCTGGCTTGGGAGTGAAATCCTTACGAAAGAGGGAGTTTGAGTTTTTTGACCATACGGGTACGAAAGTTCGTCCAGCCTTATTTTTGCAAAGGGTCAACAACTTCAAGGAAGGGGAATCGGTGAAAATCTGTGTCACGCGTGTAGA
>JAOTTP010000165.1 GCA_029864405.1 Nitrospirota bacterium | reverse complement strand
GCCTGGGGAGACGTACTCGCCAGCCTCCACGAACTTTCGATCGACTACGCCGGCGAGCGGACTCCTGACCGTGCGGTCCTCGAGATCGAGGCGCTGGCGCTGCATGCGCGTGACGATCTCGGCCTCGCGTTGTTCCAACACTGCACGCTGCCCGGCGAGTACCTGAATGCGCGCGCGTTCGGCCTCGGCCTCGCGCACCCGCGCTTCGGCGCCCTGCAGCTTGGCCGCTGCGATGCGAACCTCGCGCTCGACGCGCTGCAGCTGCGTCTCGGCCTGATCGCGTTGGCTCTGCGAGGCCATCTTCTTTTCGAATAATTGCTGGCTGCGCCGCAACTCGTTCCGCGCCAGGCCGCGCTGCGGCTCGAGACTCGACAGGGTGACCTTTGCCGCGGTGAGTTCGGCGCGCACCGACTGCAGGTGGCTCTCGGTCTGGCTGCGCACCAGCGCCTGCTCGACGACGAGTCGCGCGCGGTCCGCAGCCACCGCGGCGCGCTGCGCGTCGAGCTCCTGCAGCGCGAGCGCCGCGTCGCGCCGGTCGACTTCGAGCAGCACGGTGCCCCGCGCGATCGCCTGCCCCTCGCTCGCCGCGACGCGCGTCACCCAGCCGGCGACCCGGCTCGCCACCGTAACCATGTCGGCGCGGATGCGTGCGTCCTCCTCGTGCAGGAAGCGCACGCGCTCACGAAACTCGCGATAGCCGAAGATCCCCGCGACCGCGAGCGCGAGCGCCAGAATGATCAGGCCGCGCGGCGGCCCGCGCCGTCGCACGGCGCGATGGGATTGCCCGGCGGCCTCGGATTGCGCCACGGGCGCATGGTATCCGGGACCTCGATGCGCGGCGAATCAGGTTCGCTGTCGGCAAGGCCGGCTTAAGCCAGTCTTAAGCTGTTCGCCTCATCTTCGTGCGCGGTATTCCGCTCCGGCCACCCGATGCGCATCCTGGTTGTCGAAGACGACCCGATGACCGGCGCGCCCGCGCAGGGGGGCCGGTCAATTCGCGTTTGTAGCGAACGCGGATCTCGCGTAGGGTCGACCCGAGGAGACCCGCGCGGGAGGCTGCGACCCGGGAACCCAACCGCGAAAGAGGACAGTCATGTCGAACTGGCGTATCGAAGGGCAGTACATGGAAACCTGCAATTGCAATTACCTTTGCCCCTGCATTACCACGCATCTCACTGCAAGGCCGACGGAAGGTGATTGCAAGGCGGCGATCGCGATGCGCATCGACGCGGGCGCGAAGGACGGTGTGAAGCGC
>JAOTTP010000039.1 GCA_029864405.1 Nitrospirota bacterium | reverse complement strand
ATCAACGGAGAGCTGTGACGCGATTGGACCAAGGACAAATCCGACCAGTCCCATATCATGGTAGAAGGGAAGCCAGGAGACGCAACGGTCACCTGGCCGAACTTGTAAGCCATGCTGAATGATTCCGGATAGATTGGTCATCAAGGCCGATTGAGTGACTTCGACACCTCTAGGCCAACGGGTACTGCCGGAGGTGTATTGAATATAGGCTAATTCTTGTGGCTCTAGCGGGCTAAGCGGGCCAGGAGTTTCTTTCAGGGAGGCGAATGTTTCCGGCCCTCCAATGAGAGACAGGCCCAGCCCGGCTGCTGCTTCCTCTAGAAATGGCAAAAAGCCTTCAGGTGCCATGGCGATAGAGGCTTGGCAGTTCTCGATTAACCGTCTCAGTTGGGTGACATATACCTGATGCCCACCCAAATGCAATGAAATTGGGAGAGGAACCGGTATCAGTCCGGCATACTGACAGGCGAAGAAGAATCGAATGAAATCCGGGGTGGTGTCGGCGATTAAGGCCACTCGAGCGCCACGAGGTAGTTCCAGTCCGTTCAGTCTTCTGGCTAAATTTTGAGCCTGTTGTTGCAGACCGGCATATGTTAGGACGTGGGTGAGTTTGCCTCTCCCTGAATAAAAATTACAGCCGGTTTCTCCTGAAGCCGCATAATCAAGAGCCTCTGAGAGGGTGGAGAAGTTCCCATGTTTAAGTCTGAGTTGGTGCTGAGTTGGTGTAGCGTTCATTCTATCTCAAGGATTAAAGGCAGATTAAAGGCAATATTATTCCCCATCGGTTGCTAAAAAGCATTTAATTAAGTGTGCAATTGTAATGCCATGATGTTTTATCGATTAATGGCTAAGAACGAAGGAAAAGCGAAAGCAAATTTTATTATTCAATTTAACTTGTAGCAAAAAAACCGCAAATTGAGTCTATTTTGCAACAGGAAATTTCCAGTATTTAAGTATTTATAACTAGTTTGCAACTTTCTGAATCCAGTTATTTTTGAGGTGACTGAAAATATTTTGGTACACCTCTTCGGATGTATCATTGGAATTCTTCAGGAGGGGTGGCCCAGGCCATCCATGGTCAAGAAATTGCTGTTGAGAAAATAATCGAGGTGTGTCATATCGGGGAATGACATGAAAATGAACCTCTGGGTCAACCATCATTAACATGAGATAATTTATTTTGCTATAGCCAAATGTGCGTGAGACACTTGTCTCAATCTCACGTATGATCTCTGGCAGTTCTCTGAATGCGTCGGCACTGATTTGCGAGAATGCTGTAGCCTCTTCTCGACAAATCAATATCAATGAGCCAAGGGTCACCTGTTGGGGGCGCAAGAGCACAACCCATTGGGAAAATTCTTTGAGACAGGTGTTGGGATACCCAAATTTTTTCATCGTGGTATTCATGAGCATGCTCTTATACCCAAAGAGTCATTCTTGTGTCTATGAGGCAATTGGCGCCCCTCCCGTTCATATAGGCCTATGATGTCATCACAACCGGCACGTCGAAATATACCACGGGTTTTGTGTCAGAATCTGGCTTCAACGTTATCATATGGCAAGGTTGGGCATTGAACTCATAATGGATTGAGGCGGGGCTTTGTTGTGTTGGCGAGGGGGCAATGCATCTCGTCAATGATCGTTGCAATCTTCCAATTGAAAGTATCGGTTCCCGATTGTCTATTCTTGTGGCTTCTTCAGAAGGTTTCTATAATTGCTATACCAGTTATACCTTGGGGACTTAGGTGTGAGGGTGGATTGAGGGCAACAGGCAAATGCAGAAAGGGATGGAGGCTCTAGGGTGTTAACCAGTCAATGGTATCGTGAAAAGTATCTCCTTGATCGCATGACGTTTCGCGATCTGATGTGGGCATACGTTCTGTATCCGAGTATTCAGATGTATGGGGTATTATTGGCCTGTAGTATCATCGGTGCCGTCGTGCTTTTCCCATATTTCCCGGTTTCTCCACTTCGCGTGACAGGAAGTATCGTCGGGACTCTGCTGGCTTATCCATTCGTGGAATATGCTGTTCATCGATTTATTTTACATGGGCGATACCTCTATCGGTCGCCATGGACGGCAGCTTTGTGGAAACGGATTCACTATGATCACCACCAAGATCCAAATGATTTGCGCGTGCTGTTTGGGGCAGGTTCAACCACCCTGCCTACGATTGTTGTGGCCACCTTCCCTATTGGTGTGAGTCTTGGGGGCTGGGTAGGGGCTATTCTTTCTTTTGCGACAGGATTGGCCTGTTTTATGGTGTATGAACTCTGTCATTGCATGCAGCATCTACGCGTGAATCCCAAGATCAAGTATTTGCGGCGGGTCAAGCGACACCAATTACTCCATCATTTTCATAATGAACAGGGAAACTTTGGCATCACGAGTCTGTTCTGTGATCAGATATTTGGGAGTGAGTATGGTAGTGCCGAGGATGTGCCGTTCAGTCGGACTGTTTCCAATTTGGGCTATGCGGATGAGGAACGATCCCACTATCCCTGGGTGGCCCAACTATCCGAACAGAAGCCATAAGAGACGCATGGCCATCGGGAATAGCGATCCTCATTTCGCCTTACGATTCCGCACTCCCTGTATCCGAGGGGCGCGCCAAAATGGCTGGGGAAAGGCGTGTTGATTCGGGTTGAACCGGTCAATGACCGTGCCGCCCTCAAAGAGTTTATTCGCCTTCCCTGGAAATTGTACCACTCAGATCCTCATTGGATTCCGCCATTATTGGTCGAGCGGCTCCATACCTTTTCCCAGAAAAATCCCTATTTTCAGCATGCTCGTTGGCAATGTTGGCTGGCCTATCGCGGGCAGGAACCCGTTGGTCGAATTTGTGCCCAGATCGATGACTTGCATCTGAGCCGGTATCAGGATCAGACCGGGTTTTTTGGGTTGCTTGAAGCAGAGGAGGAGGCCAGTGTCTTCCACGCGCTATTCCAGACTGCGGAAACGTGGCTTCAGGCTCAAGGGATGACGAACGTTCGGGGGCCGTTTAATTTGTCGATCAATCAGGAATGTGGCTTGTTGGTCGATGGATTTGATTCACCCCCCATGATTATGATGGGCCACGCCAGGCCTTACTACTCCCAGTGTGTTGAACGAAATGCCTATGAAAAGGCGCAAGATCTTCTGGCCTATCGGATTGGAATACATTTTACGTTTCCCCCAGGAGTTTCTCTGTTTCTCAAAAAAGCGAAAACCTCGATGCGCATTCGTCCGTTACGGCGGAAGCATCTGAAGGAAGATTTGGCGATCATCAAGGATATTTACGAAGAGGCCTGGGCAGACAATTGGGGGTTTCTTCCGTTTACCGATGCCGAATTTTCCGAAATCGGGCAACAGCTTAAGCTACTGGTCGAAGATGATTTTGTGCAGATCGCTGAAATCGATGGAGAACCAACGGCGATGTTGGTTGCCTTTCCCAATATGCATGAGGTCATTCGTGATTTGAATGGGCATCTTTTCCCATGGGGCTGGCTTAAAATCTTATGGCGGTTGAAAGCGTCCTATCCACGGTCGGCTCGGGTTGCCTTAATGGGAGTGCGTAAACGATTCCAATCCAGTCCCATGGGGGCGGCGATGGCCTATGGGTTGATTGAGGCTGTGAGGGAGGCCGGGCTTCGTAAAAATATCCAGCAGATCGAAACGTCCTGGATTTTGGAAGAGAATAAACGCATGCGTCACATTCTAGAATCTCTCGGAGCCGAACCATACAAGACGTATAGAATTTATGAGAAGCATCTTCAATGATTGCAGATATCTGTTTCGTGAGGACATATGGGGCTTGACCACCAACCTGTCACGGCTCTGGTATTAGCCGGGACCCGAACCGGCCCAGATCCGGTTGCCCAGGTGGCTGGGGTATCCACTAAAATCTTAGCACACGTGGGTGGGGAACCCATGGTCTCCCGTGTATTAGAGGCCTTAGGTCAATCGGACGCAGTGGGAAAAAGAATTTTATGCGGGCCTTCCTGGGAAACGGTACAGGATAATCCGTTTCTTGGGGTGTTGATTGAGTCAGGAGCGGTCCAGTGGGTGGAACCTCAACGAGGTCCGAGTCTCAGCGTTGCGAGGTTTTTACACGAGCATCCTCAGGAATTCCCTGTTCTGGTCACGACCGCGGACCATGCCTTGTTAACGGCAGAGATGGTGGATTATTTTCTGCGTGAGGCGCTAGAAAAGCGGGTGGATGTGGCAGTGGGACTGGTGCCGTATTCCTTAGTTGCGGCGTCGTACCCTCATTCCAAGCGAACGGTCACGCGGCTTACGGGTGGAGGGTTTTGTGGGTGCAATTTATTTGTTCTCTGTACACCAAAGGCTAAGCGAATGGTGGAGTTTTGGAGTCAGATTGAGCGGGAGCGCAAGCATCCCCTTCGCCTGATTCGAACCCTTGGTGGGCTGGCCCTGGTCCGCTATATGCTTGGTTGGTTATCCCTTGCAGATGCCTTGAGTCGGCTTGGGCGGCAACTCAATCTTCATGTGCAAGAAGTGCTGCTTCCGTTTCCCGAAGCGGCTATTGATGTGGATACTCCTGAGGATCTTGCTTTAGCGGAAACAATTTTGGCGAAACGACAAAAATGACAAGAAGGCTGGTAGCGCGGAGTGGACGGTAGGCTACTCATGCAGGGTTCGGCAGAGGCATATTCCTCGACAATCAGCTAAGGTGAGGGATCAAGAGAGCTGCATGTCACGATTGATGATTTTTGAACAAACGCTCAGCCTGTTCTAAATCAGAAGGATTATCGATCTCGGCCCAAATCAACCCCTTGATGCAAAAGGTCGACACATGACCCTGTTGGGCTAATTCGTCGATGAGTGACAAATACCATTGCTTGAGCGCCTCCGGCTTTCGAATACGTTGGTCCAACGTTGAAAGAAAGATCTTAGGTCCTTGGCCTTGAAAACGAATCATGCCGATAGACTCTCCGTTCACTTGTTCGATGGGCAGCGTTTTACCGATGCGATGCAATTGTGTGCCACGGACGATGACTTTCATGTCGTCAGCATCGTAATGAGCTTTCTCATCGGTGACTAGGGTAATCGGAGCGGATGGAGCCTGCAGTAAACCTTCTAGCACCGCTAATTCAAACATGGTGTCGCCATTAATTAACACAAAATCTTGGGTCATGTCGTTCCGGGCCACCCAACAACTCATCAAATTATCTGCCATCGCAAAAAATGGGTTATAGATGGTGCGGACAGAGCCGGAGGCGATATCTTTGGCCAGAAGAGCTTCGACTTTCTCTGCCCCAAACCCTACCACAATGTGAATGGAATCAATTCCTAGGCGAAGGAGTGCTTGGATTTGCCATTCCACAATAGATTGTCCATTGACCGGAACGGTACATTTAGGTTTGTCAGCTGTATGTGGGAGTAACCGTTTTCCTTGCCCTGCGCTGAGAATGACCGCTTTCATAGAGAGAGTCTCCTGCAAAGGAATACACAAATAAATGACATATTCTACTGCGTTCAAGGTGCCATGTTAAGTCGTTATTTGGCATGGGAAGTCCTGAAGCCGGCTTCGGTCGTTCTTTCGATCCTGGTGATGTTATTTGCCGGGTATAGTTGGGTGACATTTCTGGCAAGCGCCGTCAATGCCTTGCTCCCCTTCACGATGATTATGACCCTAATTGGGTTAAAAATTGTGATTGCATTAGAAGTCCTGCTGCCGGTGTCATTGTATCTCGGTATTATTGTGGGCCTTGGCCGGCTCTACACGGATTCCGAAATGAAAGCGTTCATGGCATGTGGGATCAGCCCGTATCGCATTCTTGCCATTATCCTTATTCCCACCTGTTTCGTGGCAGTCGTCGTGGCGATGTGTTCACTCTATCTTCGGCCTTGGGCCTATGAACACAGTTATCAATTAAAAGCCGAGGCTGAATCGGGGTTCCGTATTTCCAACTCAGATCCGGGACACTTCTATGAACGTCGTGACGGCTCTCTGGTGTTTTATGCCGAGGCTGTCGATTCTCAGCATCAACGTCTGAGAGGGGTGTTTATTCAAAGTGAAAGTGAAAATGGAAATACCCTGCGGGTCATCTCGGCTCAAGAAGCAGAGGAGCGACGAGATGCCAATGGCATTCCCATTCCTCTGTTGTTTGATGGTTTTGAGTACAAGCTCTCACGGGAGGGGGATATTAAACATATTTCCAGTTTTTCACAAATGGGAATTTACCCTCAAGAGCTGTCCATTGACTTTAAGCGGAAGGCCGCTTCAACTGCAGAGTTGTGGTCATCAAAGGGGTTGAGAGATATCGCTGAGCTTCATTGGAGATTTTCAACGGCTTGTTCCACAGTGTTACTTGGCCTTCTGGGGATTCCTTTAAGTCGGGCTGCTCCTCGTCAAGGCAAATATGGCAAGATTGTGACGGCCATTGTGAGCTTTGCGCTCTATTATTTTTCTGGAATATTACTGATGACGATGGTTGAGCAGGGCAATATTTCTCCATATCCCGGTCAATGGGGAGCGATTGGGGTATTGGCTCTCATTGTTGCCGTGCTGGTGTCACCCTCTCGATTTACGAAAACTGATGCATAAGGTTCCCGGTGCGTTAGGCAGAATGTGGCACGACTGCAACAGGGCAAAGTGTCCTCGACGTTCCCTTCTGTCCTTCCTGATGTCATGACTATTTTGTCTCGACATATTGGCCTGAGTTTGCTTCGTGGGTATTTCCCCGTCTTTCTCCTTTTATTGGCCGTGTTTAGTCTGATTGTCCTTGTCGATGAAATTGATGAAGTGGGGAAAGGACAATATACGTTTTTGGGAGCGACCGAATTTCTGGCGCTGACGATGCCAAGCCGGTTGGTCTTCCTGGCGCCCTTTATCGCGCTTCTAGGGAGCATTCTGGCATTAGGAGGTTTGGCCAATGGGCGTGAATTGATTGCGATGCAGGCAAGTGGAGTTTCTCCTTACCAGATCGCCGGGGCAGTCATGAAATATGGCTTGGTGTTGATCGTGGGGGTCGCGCTCATGGAACAGTTTGTCACTCCCCCCTTGGATCAGCAGGCGTTTTTCGATCGGTCCCTGGCTCTGTCCGAGTCCAAAACCTTCCAGAGTCAACAAGGCTTTTGGTTTAAAGACGGGCGCCGGTACGTGCGCATTCACAATATGTTGTACGGAACCATTCCACAGGGGATTGATATTTTTGAGTTTCATGATGATGGGCAAATGGCGAGATATCTGCACGCTCAAGAAGCCAATATCGATAACCCTCAGAAATGGCTGCTCAAGCAGGTAAAAAAGAAGATTATCCACGGGCAGGCATTTTCTAAGGAATATGTAGAGGAAATGGAATGGGATTCACCGCTCCAACAAGAAGAGATGCGGGTACTCACTCTTCCGACTTCCTCCCTTTCCCCTTCCGATCTGTATCGATATGTGAAGGTATTGGAGCGAAATGGTCAGAATTCGGTGCGCTACGAATTGGCGTTTTGGGAAAAGGTTTTTCGTCCACTCAATGCCGGGCTCATGATTTTGGTGGCGATTCCATTTGCGTTTGGGCCGTTTCGAGCCGCAACGACCGGTAAACGCATCCTTATGGGATCGATCACCGGATTGGGGTATTATTTGATTGCCAAGGTCATAGAGCAGGTCGGAGCCATGATGGGGTTGCCGCCGGTATGGACTATGATTGCGCCGTTTGCCAGTTTATTAGGTGTGACAGTGCTTTTTTGGCGGAAATTCTTATAGAAGAAGAATTAGATGTTGATGGGAAGGGTGCGAGAAAAGGTAAATTGTTCTTTTTCTTGAAAGTAGCTATAAAGAGAGGCGGATAATTCAAAGGTCTTTCCCGTGTTGTTGAGAGAAAAAAGACAATATTGACTTTCGTACCCTGGTCTACTGCCGTTGGCGCTGGCTGATGGGACTCCAACGACGGGAATTGCCTGGTCTGGTGTATTCAGATAGGCCAAGGAACTTTTATGAGTATGTCCATGAAGAATCAGGTCTACCGGGTGTCGGTTGAGAACGGCCTGCAACTGTGAGGCATTGGTTAAGCGTTTTCTCCAGGATACTAAATGAGGCAATGGAGGGTGGTGAATGAGGAGAACTTTAAAGTAGGGCTGCAGCGTCTCCAGGGAAAGGCATGTTTCAATCTGGCGGAGTTGTTCTGAATCCAAGGTCCCCGTGGCCAAAAACGGGAGAGTGGGAGAGGCCGTCGATAATCCAATAAAGACAACTGGGCCTCGTATACGGAGACTGGGGAAATTCTTAGGAGAGGGGGATCTGTCGCTTTTGCTGGTCACGTCGTCGGATCGAAAATATGGTTCCCATTCCTTGAGAGTGGACTCATAGGAAGTGGAAATATACGTTTCGTGGTTTCCGGGAATAACCGTGGGTTCTGCAATGTTCTTCAGAGAGTCGAGCCAAAGACGAGCTTCCGTAAATTCTTCTGGTAGCCCCAGATGTGTTAGATCTCCGGTAATGACAATGTGATCAAGATCCTGATGGCGAAGAGAATCAACAAGGAGGTCCAAGACCTCCCGTCGATGCTCAGCTCGCCGATGAGTTTTCCATGAAATGTAACCCATGATCCGTTTATTGAGAAGGGTCGTCCATGAAATATGTTGCAGGGACGTGAGATGAGGATCAGAGAGGTGAGCGAATTTAAATATGCCTGGTTGTGACGATTTCATGGGTTCCTCGAAACATGCGTGATCATGCGCCTGGATGTAGTATACGAGGCCTTGATGGCGTTGAACAGAGGGGCGCCATGACCAACGGTTGGCAAAGGGACAAATCCTAATTTTGGCTCCAAGGAACATGAGTAATGGAAAAATATTGGTACCTTCTTGACGATCCAGGCATTCGCTTATGGAACCTCTCCTCCGAAGAACGCCTGGGGCGAGTGCTTCGAGGATTAGGCTTTGAGCAGAGGCTTGACGATCTTCAGCAACTTCCTGAAAGCAGCTCGGTATTGTTTGTGCGAGGAGATTTCCTCTTTGATGATCGGGTCTTACAGACTCTTGCTAGGGAAACGAATCTTCTCTTTCAGGTTCAGCACCAGAATACGATCATTCCTGTTGCGTCTCATGTTGAGGCCGATAAGGCTCAGATGGCCTTAGCGGCACTTTATGCCGGGCCTATGGAATCGTTGCAAGGGGTGCGAACCATGGGGCTGCACGATCTTTCCAGTTCCTTCTCCAAAACGCTCAAGAAAACCAATGCTCCATTTGTCTTGCCGATTCGTCTTGAGAATAAAGACAGGCTGGAAGAGCAGTTGTTTGCCGGGTCTTATAAGGGAGTCACCGATTTGGTAACCAAATTTCTTTGGCCTCTTCCCGCAAAATGGGTCACTCGATTTTGTGCCAACCAGGGAATTCGTCCCAATCACGTGACGGCGCTGAGCTTCGTGCTAGCGGTTGCCGCAGGGGTACTTTTTTGGGAAGGGGAGTTCATGTGGGGATTGCTTCTTGGTTGGTGCATGACTTTTCTGGATACGGTTGATGGGAAGCTGGCTCGTGTGACCATTACGTCAAGCTGGTGGGGAAATATTTTTGACCATGGCATCGATCTGATCCATCCCCCCTTGTGGTATTGGGCTTGGGGAATGGGGTTGGCCAGTTTTTCTCCATATCTGTTAGGGCCTTCCCCTGGAACCCTCATTGCGGTGATTTTTGCTGGGTATATTGTGGGAAGGTTGGTGGAAGGCTTTTGGCACCTGGTTGTCGCGAAATTTGGGATATTCCTCTGGCGACCATTTGATTCGTATTTTCGACTGGTCACAGCAAGGCGAAATCCCAATTTGATTTTTTTGACTTGCAGCGTCGTGGTTGGTCGTCCGGATATAGGACTCGAAATGGTTGCTGTGTGGACCGTAGTCTCTTCGGTGATCCTTCTGCTTCGCTTTATAATGGGGATGTGGAACAAGATGAGAGGTGATGCGCCTCGATCGTGGTTGACGGAAATCGATCCCGGTAAGGACCGGGGTAATCTGGCGGTCCGGGTTTTTACGAATCCGCCAGCCACAGCTGAGTGAAACGCCGAAGCTCATGTATTGTTTGAATGCCTCTGAATAATGTCCTGCCTTGCCTTGTCTGGTTTGCTTATGTCGTGTAACCCAAGGAACGGTGCCATTCGAATCGGTCTGCTCAGTAATCCACTCAGCGGAAGAAATAAACGACACTTTCCTTCCTTTCGTTCGGTCTTTCAGGCTCATTCTGACTTTGAACATGCAGAGGTGGTGACGCCAGACGATATTTCAAAGTCCTTGGCTGTGTTTGCGAGCCGTCAGGTGAATCTGGTTCTAGTTAACGGGGGAGATGGAACGATTCAAGCCACATTGAATGCGTTGGTGAATGACCGTCCATTTTCGGAGTTGCCCCTGATAGCGGTACTTCCAGCCGGAACGGCTAATTTGATTGCTGGAGACGTGGGCCTGGGGCCCTATAGCCCCGAGACGGTCACGAAATTATTTGCGTCTCTGCCAACTCTTTCATCGGTGCATCAGACAACACGGCATCTCCTTCGGTTGCAATTTCCAGATGGAAGAGAGACTTTACATGGCATGTTTTTTGGAATTGGAGCTATTTATTCTGGAACCCAAATTGGCCGGGAAACGAAGCAATCAGTGGGGCGCTTAGGGGAATGGGGTGCAGGACTCATTTTTGCCAAATTTCTGATGGGGCTGGCGTCTGGATCCCAAACCGGTCTGCAACCCGTGCCTGTAGGTCTATCAATAGACGGCGCCGATGCGACAGACCAGGAGTGTTTAATGTTATTTGTGACCACCCTGGAGCGGTTATTTCTCGGGATGAAGCCTTTCTGGAATCCTGATCCAGGTCTTCTCCATTATACCGGAGTGAGTGTTCCTTACCGCTATTTATGGCGGATCCTACCAAGCGTACTTCGAGGGAAAGGGCATCCATTGGCCACGAAGGCCAATGGCTACGATAGTCAAAATCCTAGAGAAATTCGATTGCAGCTCACCAGTGGGTTTGTGCTGGACGGAGAGGTGTACGATCCGCCGGCTCAGGGTCAGCCGATTATTCTGGGATCCGGTGGTGAAGTGTCCTTTGTCCGGCTTCAGCCTTAGGCCTGATGATGTCATCTCTCCAACTAGTGGATGTGGTTCGTCAACCAAGTGAACGGGCGTTACCCGAAGGCATTGAGGCTGTGGGTCGGGAATTAGAGGAAAAGTATGGTCGGGCCACCCTGGGAATTTTATTTTACGGCTCTTGCCTGCGAGCCAGATCGGATCAGGACAGTTTGGTGGATTGTTATGTCCTGGTGGAGAGGTATTCCGCAGCGTATCAATCGAAATGGTTGGCTGTGGCCAATTGGGCTTTACCACCCAATGTTTTTTATTTGAGTGTCCCGTTTGCTGATCGAATGATCCGTGTGAAATATGCGGTCCTTTCTTTGACTGACTTTGAACGGAGTGTCACGTCTCGGTGGTTTCATTCGTATTTTTGGGCGAGATTTGCCCAGCCAACCGTATTGCTTCGGGGAGCAACCCCTGATGTTGAGCAACGGGTATTCAAAGGGTTAGCCCAAGCCGTCAGGACTTTTTTAGGAAACACCCTTCCGCATATGCCGCAGGCGTTTACGGCAGAGCAATTGTGGCAGACAGGGCTGATGCTGACCTACGGAGCGGAACTCAGGTCTGAACCTCAGGGAAGGGTACAAACCCTGTGGGCTCATGATCGGGAGTATTATGAACAGGTGACTCAGGCTCTGCTCTTGAGTCAGCCGTCTTGTCTCCAGACCGACCAGGGAGAGGGTCAATCTCGATATACGGTGACCTACCACACTCGAGAACGTCTATTAAATCGTCTTGGTTGGATGACTCGGAGGATTCAGGGGAAAATTTTATCGATTCTCCGATTAATGAAAGCGGCCTTTACCTTTCAAGGCGGAGCGGACTATCTAATTTGGAAAATTGAGCGACATTCCGGAGTCAAAATTGAATTAACTCCAGCGCAACGGCGGCATCCCATTCTCACTGGGCTTGCGACATTCTGGCGACTCTATCGCCAGGGGGCTTTCCGGTAAGTAAATGATGGGTCAATGGTGGGACTTACACTCCTTGTTGTCCCAAAATGATTGGCATTCATTTTTAGGTTCTGGTCTGACATTGGTTGTCGAGAACTTCTCTCCCACGCGGTCATATATGGACTCCCCCCGATTTGCAAGCACGAGATCGCTCTGATGTGAGAGGGGTTGCGGTCATATATCCGGCTTCGTGGTGGAACCTCGTGTGTTCCGAGCCTTGATGGTTGTCGCGCGGCAGCTCCTCAACATTCCCACGGCTTGCTTATGCAGCCGATGACCGAGACCAGGGTTTGCTTCCGCGGGGGTGACCACTCTTGCCCATCAGCTTGCTCTCTCCTGCTACGCAATCCTTGGCGAGCACTTCCATGTTATGCGGCCCGACAGACGTGGGTCGGATCATACTCCTGCTCACGGGTCAGCACGGCGAAGGCCACGCGGGCATTCTTATTGGCCAACGCCACCACGGCTTTATTCATGCCCCGACGCTCAACCAGACGGTGGATCCAGCGGCTGACCGGATCCGGCTTCTCCCGGCTGTGCGTGATCACCGACCGCGCCCCATGAATGAGTAAGCTGCGGAGATAGCGATCCCCCCGTTTACTCATCCCCCCGAGCCGAACTTTGCCGCCCGTGCCAGCATGCTTAGGGACCAGGCCCAGCGCGGCCGCCACATGCCGGCCATGTTGATACGCCTGGCCGGCCAGCTTCACCCAGAGGGCGGACGCCGACAGCGGCCCAATCCCGGGAATCGTCTGCAAGCGTTGACACACGGGCTGCCGGGCGCCCTCCTGCTCAATCCGGGTCGTGACGGCCTCGAGCCGGTGGTCCCAGTCCGCTAACTCGGCCTGCTGCTCCGCCAGCAGTTGCCGTAACAGAGGCGTCCCGCGCTCCTCGGCCAGAAAGGTGGCGAGGGCTTTTCGAAGGGCGGCGCGCCCTTGGGGCACGGCCACCCCATATTCCAGGAGCAGCCCATGCAGCTGATTCACAAGCGCAGTCCGATTCCGCAACAGCCGACTCCGCACTCGGTGGAGCGCTTGGACCTCCTGTTGCGCTTCCGTCGCAATCCCCACAAACCGCATCCCTGGCTCTTGCACGGCCCGACAGATCGCGCGCGCATCGGCCGCATCACTTTTATTGGTCTGCACCCACGGCTTCACATACTGCGGAGCCATCAGCCGCACCTCGTGGCCCAGCTTCGTGAGTTCCCGTGCCCAGTAATGCGCCCCGCCACAGGCTTCCATCCCCACCAGGGCCGGCGGGCGATTGGCAAACCAGAGTAACATCTTCTTGCGCGCGAGCCGCTTGCGTTCGACAACCTGCTCGCCCCCATCTTCCACATAGAGCTCAAACACCTGTTTCGCAATGTCCACGCCGATTGTTGTACGCTTCATGCTGACTCCTCCTTTGTGTTGAACGCTGGTGGGCTGATCCTCCAGCTTGGCACATCCGATGCCGTCCTCAAAGGGGGAGTCCATACCATTATTCCCGACAGTTTTTATCGGAATCCATCTTAGCTTTTCCAATTCAAAAAACGTTGGTAAGTGGAACATGTCTCTGTTAAACCAAGGGGAATGTTCAAGTGGTTATTGATGATGCCGGGTTTCGCCCCGGCGAACGAGCTACTTTTGATTCGGCAAAAGTAGCCAAAACCATGTTGGCCGTGGCGTGTCCCTTCGGGTCCTCTGCGCGGTTCGCCGACACCGGCGGCGCGCAAACTCGCTGCGCTCAAACAATGCGCCCCTTTTCTCCGATGTCGGCTGCACTGCTCGGCCACACCACAAGGCTAGCGGAGACTGTGGAAACCATTAGATTCTTTAATTGAAGAACTACCTTGCTGGGTTCACATAAGGCCCGCCAGTTAATCAGAGTGTTCACCTCCAGGGCCGGGCGGGAGGCATCGTTGCTAATTTAGTGCTTGTGGTCCAATGTTGTCCTAGAAGTTTAGGTCGTACTGGAAGATTTGTGATACGACTGAATTGGTTAAAACGGACGGACAAATGAGATGACAAAAATCACCGGAAATGTAACACTTCCCTTAGAGCAATTTTACATTCGAACAGAGCCAAGTAACCCGAAAAATATAACCGATTACCGCATTTATGCTACATGAGAG
The DNA here is from genome assembly GCA_029864405.1 of Nitrospirota bacterium. Lineage (GTDB taxonomy): Bacteria > Nitrospirota > Nitrospiria > Nitrospirales > UBA8639 > Nitrospira_E. The sequence goes on along the minus strand of JAOTTP010000039.1, from coordinate 10,925 downwards.
CGTTGCTTTACGACCATAAGAGTTTAGTAGCCCTTTACGGAGTAGGGGGGTATCCAATTGGTTATGAGTAAACAGGAAACCTATACAATTTCAGTAGAACAAGAAATTCAGCACATAGAAATGGACCAGCCCCATGTTGTAATTTTGGGTGCTGGAGCCAGCTGCGCCGCATTCCCAAACGGGGACAAGAACGATGTAAAGCTTCCGCTTATGAACAATTTCGTGGATATTCTTGGTTTGAAAGACTTGCTGTCAGGCACTGGCATTGATTTTAAAACCGAAAACTTTGAGGAAATATACTCCCAACTTCATCAGGATGCGGCGCATCGAAAAACCAGAGAAGAATTAGAAAAAGTAATCTATGAATTCTTTTTTCGCCTGGAAATAACTAGTGAGCCCACCATTTATGACCACTTATTGTTATCGCTTCGAGAAAAGGATTATGTCGTAACCTTTAACTGGGATTCATTCTTATTGCAGGCTGGCCGCAGAAATTCACGAAGATTTAAGTTGCCACGCTTACTCTTCCTTCATGGTAATGTTGGTGTTGGATATTGTGAAAAAGACAAGGTAGCTGGGTTAATTGGCAATAATTGCAGCAAATGTGGTGGTGCACTTGCACCTATCCAGTTTCTATATCCAATTGCTGAGAAAAATTATCATTTAAATGGGTTCATTTCTTTGCAGTGGAAAGAATTGGAAGAACAATTGCGAAATGCCTTTATGATTACTATCTTTGGCTACGGTGCGCCAAAGTCAGATGTTCAAGCAATTGAATTAATGAAATCTGCTTGGGGTGAGGTAACTCAAAGAGATATGGAACAAACGGAAATAATCGATATTAGAAGCGAAGATGATTTGTGCAGCACATGGGAGCCATTTATCAACACCAATCATTACGAAACACATTCCGATTTCTATGACTCTTGGATCTCGAAGCACCCTAGAAGAACTGGTGAGGCATACATAAATCAATATAAGAATTCAAAATTTATCTACGATAATCCTGTTCCAAAAGAATTTGGATTTACAGAATTATGGGACTGGTATGATCGACTCATGCAGGTAGAAGAGTTCCATGAAAATACTTAACAGGGGTAATTCATTCAGGCCACAATCGCCAATCCATCGTCCTGCTGGTTTTGACGCAAAAAATTTGGGGCATTAGAAAAAATGTAACCGAATACCCCATTACGCTACATGGATTGGTAGTTGGAATTCTTCCTGTCCACTTTCTAAGCAAAAACGGAACTCTTCATTTGCTCCGCGCTTTCGGTACAACGCATGTCAGCCGCATTTTTCCTTTGGGGTACTGGGGATTTGTTTCCGACGCCTGCTGTCCGACCATGGGGACGGACGCTCTTCTATCTCGGCGGGCCTTGTTTGAGCGGAGCGAGTTGGACCGCCCTCCTGTTTCCCGCGTCTGTCCCATCCAATGAGGTCGGACTGGGCGTCAATGGTTTTGGGTCCTTTTGCCGAAACAAAAGGGCCTCGCCTGCCGGGGCGAGACCCGGCAACATCAAAAACTGTTTGGATTTGGTCATTTGATAAACGAGTAAGACGTGTTGTCTTAAACAACGATTTGGTGATTTTTAAAAGCTAAGTACGATGGATTCCCGCTAAAAACCGACAGGAATTTCAGGGGGGTGATGCTATTGGTCGCGGTTGACCATGTAGCAGGCGGTGCTGGAGAGGGATCGTTTGCCATGCAGGCGGGGAACGGTTCGAGGTCGAGGGCCGCGGCTTCGACGTATTCTCGTGCGTCGAAGGGTTCGAGAGTAGCCCCAGGTGAAGGCCAGCGCTCTACTCTACCCATGACCCTTTAGGCCAGCGACGTTTCAGGCATATCCATTGTCCCGGTGCTTCTCTAATCCACTGTTCAAATTTTCGATTCAATTGACACGTCATATCGATGGCCTGTTCCGAGGAAGATGCCGCAGGGTTGTCTGGGAGTATCGGTTTGTCGACACAGATTCGGTAACGATAGTCCGGCAGTCGCACCACATGAACCGGGATCAACGCGCATTGGTTGCGCAAGGCAAGGCGAGCCGGCGTGGTATTAGTGGGTGCCTCAATACCAAAAAAAGGGATCATTTCGGCACCGTCCAGCCGCGTATCTACGGCCAAACCAATTGAACGGCCATTCTTGAGTTCGCGAGCCAGCGTTCGAATGCCGCCATCACGGGATACCAGGCGTGTGGGGAAGGCGTTGCGTAATTTAAAAAAGAATTCTCTAAGATAGGGGTTGGACTCCGGTGCATAGATGATAGAGACATGCAAGCTAAATCGGGCTGCCAAAAAATTAGTGAATTGCCAGGCTTGGGTGTGTGCCGTAACAAAAACGATGGGTCGGTCACCGCCCAAAATTTCTTCGCTCTTTTGGGCAACGGAAAATTCAAGACGTTGGTCACGCTGTTCCCAAACCGTAGGCATATGAATCAATTCTGAAAGAGCAAGACCCAGGCTGTGAAAGGTTTCTCGGCTAAGTTGCTGGATCTCTTGTTCGGTTTTATCGGGAAAGGCCAGTCGCAAATTTTTTTGGGCTGTATTAATCCTTGAAGTGAAACCCGCGAATGTTTTGAAAAGCCAGCTACTAAGCGCGCCTGATAGCTGTATAGGTAATGCCCTTATTAGCAGAAAAATTCCAGCTAATAGCCATGCTTCAATTTTCCACGCGAATTTTTTTAGCGAGGGGAAAGCCCGGCTTAGGCGGCGAGGAACTAGATAGTGTTCAGCCATTGTTAATCTTACGTCATATGGTGCGAAAACTCGAACGTTTGCGTTTGAGTCGGTTTGCGATAGTAGTAACTGAGCCTGCCGCCGAATCGCTCGCGCCGGCGGGCTAGCCTAGCGCGCGCATGATGGCGGCTCAATCAGGCAGTTCCCCAGACATTCCAATGCTGTTGAACATGCTCGGCGCACATGGTTTTGGGTCATTTTACCGAAACAAAAGGCCTGTCCTGAGCCACGTCGATGGGACCTCGGCTGCCGAGACGAACCCCGGCAATATCGAAAATGGCTGGGACATTGTTATTTAGATGAATAAGAAAGAAGTTTCCCTGCGCATCCAATGTGATGTTGCGTATTCACGAAACTTAAGATGGATTTCCGATAAAAACTGTCGGAAATGAAGGGAAAAATGCATGCAGGCTATGGAGCTGTCTAGGAAGAAGGGTATTCCTTGCGACCTTCAATGCCGGGGATTTATTGTCGGAAGGGGAGGCTATTGGTCGCGGTTGACCATGTAGCAGGCGGTGATGGAGAGGGATCGTTTGGCTGTGCAGGCGGCGAACGGCTCAAGGTCAAGGGCCGCGGCTTCTACGTATTCTCGCGCTCGAGCGGTGGAATAGGACAGAGAACCTTGTTTCTGCATTAATTGGATGATTTTTGTGACGTCCTCATCCTCAATTGCATGCGCCAAAATCTTTTCGGTGATCCATTGGTTGTCTTGAGGGGAACAAGTCTGGAGAAGATGGAGGAGGGGAATGGTAATCATGCCCTGGCGAATATCCTGACCAAGGGCTTTGCCAAGCTTTGCACGGTCTGCGGCATAATCTAAGCGATCGTCAGCCAATTGAAATGCCATGCCAAGATGGTAGCCAAACCGATAGAGAGCAGCCTGTTCTTCTATTGAGGCACCTCCCACGATCGCCCCAACCTTACAGGAGGCAGCGACAAGGGCAGCAGTTTTATATTCAACAATTTTGAGATAGGCGGCCTCCGACAGGTGCGGTTGACTATTGGCGCAGAGTTGAAGGACCTCCCCTTCAGCCATCTTTCGGCACGCATCCGCTAAGGCTTCGTTGATGCCATGGTTGTGAAAGGTGGCAATCAGGGCCATGGCCTGAGAATACAAATAATCACCCACAAGAATACTGGCCTGGTTGCCCCAGATTTTTCTCGCGGTGGGTTGTCCCCGTCGTAGGTCGGCTTCGTCTAACACATCGTCATGCAGTAAGGTGGCCGTATGAATAAATTCGACGAGACTGCCCAGCAACAAAAAGTCTTTTTGGAGGAATCCACAGAGCCGCGCACAAAGAATCAGGAGCAGCGGGCGGATACGCTTTCCACCGCTGGCAAAGATATGCCCAGCGACGGTATTGATGAGGGGGGCGTGCGATTCAAGATGTTTGGTGATTTGGCTTTCAACCTCGATTAAATCTGGCCGAAAGGCTTCCCACACATCCTCCATGGATTCCAGGTCTCTGAGGGCTGGTTCCTGATGCATGGCGGCGATACTAGGGGGTCGCCTGTGGATTGTCAAGCTGAACCATAGCCTGGAAATCAATCAACAATCTTCCCAAAAACCCATGCCTGTGAGGAAAAAATTCCGTAGGTGAAAACGGTTTGTCTTGACAGATTTTTTGACCATCCATTAATGTTGTCGTTTACAATTTTGATTCGTTCTTCCCTTTTCTTCGGTCACTCTCCGGGACCACACAACGACACAATGGCCCATTGAGTCTCTACTAAGGGGTAGCGTGTCTCTTTATAATGATGACCAACAATATTTTTAGGTGAAACGTGAAACAGGTGCATAACCAACCAGTGTGGAATCTCCCAGGATTGCCTTCAGCTCAAGGCCTCTACCACCCTGGAAATGAGCATGATGGCTGTGGAATTGGGTTTGTTGCCCATATAAAGGGGCAAAAATCACACGACATCATAGAAAAGGGCCTGGAGGTCAACAAAAATCTCACTCATCGGGGAGCACAAGGATGTGACCCATGTACCGGTGATGGGGCAGGAATTCTCTCTCAGATACCCCATGATTTTTTTCATCGGGTTGCCGCCGAAACTGGTGTCGACCTTCCGGTAGCCGGGGCCTATGGTGTAGGCATGGTGTTTTTGCCGCAGGATGCCAAGACCAGGCAACAGTGCGAAGCTGTTTTTGAAGCGATCATACGTGAAGAGGGTCAAAGATTTTTAGGGTGGCGTGATGTCCCAGCCAAAGAGGATCAAATCGGGGAACAGGCCCGAAAAACGATGCCCGCCATTCGACAGTTTTTTGTCGCACGTGAATTACTGAATCCGACGCAGTTTGAACGAAAACTGTATGTCATTCGTAAACGAATAACCCGGGCCGTTCGGGAATCAGCTCTCCCGGGGAAAGAATGGGTCTATATATCCAGTCTGTCCGGCAACACGATTGTCTATAAGGGAATGTTGTTGCCCGAACAAGTTTCTCTGTTTTATCCAGATCTTGTTGATCCCACCTTTACGTCGGCGTTGGCCCTTGTGCATTCTCGCTTTAGTACAAACACGTTTCCAACCTGGGCCTTAGCCCATCCCTATCGCTATTCCGTCCATAACGGCGAAATTAATACGCTGAAGGGGAATGTCAATTGGATGCGGGCCCGACAGGGGAGGCTTGCCTCTGAACTGTTTGGAGATGATCTGAAAAAATTATTTCCGATTATCGATGATTCCACGCAAAGCGATTCGGCCTGTTTGGATAATGCCATTGAATTTTTGGTGATGGCCGGCCGGTCCTTGCCCCATGCCATGATGATGCTGATTCCGGAACCCTGGGTGGGAAATCCACAAATGGATTTTGACAGGCGAGGGTTTTATGAATATCACGCGGCCGTGATGGAGCCGTGGGATGGACCGGCGGCTGTGTGCTTTACCGATGGGAAACTTGTCGGTGCGACCTTGGATCGGAATGGTCTGCGTCCCTGCCGTTATCAAATCACCAAGGATGATGTCGTGGTGTTGGCTTCAGAAGCGGGAGTGCTTCCGGTTGATCCTAAGACCATTCGAATGAAGGGGCGTCTGCAACCGGGTCGGATGTTTGTCGTGGATACGGTCCAAGGACGTATTCTTGACGACGAAGAAATTAAAGCCGATATCACCAAACGTAAGCCCTATCGACAATGGTTAACACAATATCGGGTTTCTTTAGATGAACTGCCTGAGCCACTCAATGTGCCGCAACCCGATCACCCGACGCTGCGCCAACGCCAGCAAGCATTTGGGTACACCGTGGAAGAATTAAAAATGGTGTTGATTCCTATGGCGGTAACTGGTGAAGAGCCTATTTCTTCAATGGGAACCGATACTCCTTTAGCCGTGTTGTCCGAACGGCCGCAACTTCTTTTCAAATACTTCAAACAATTGTTTGCTCAAGTAACGAATCCCCCTATCGATCCGATCAGGGAGCATCTGGTGATGTCCCTTGTCACCAACATCGGGCCGAAGCCGAATGTCATTGCGGAGATTCCAGAGGCCTGCCGAAGGATCAAATTACAGCAACCGATCCTTAGCAATGTTGACCTGCAAAAGATTCGCATGATTGGAGATCCTCACTTTAAAAGTAAGACACTGTCCTTGCTCTTTAAAGTTGCTGAGGGACCTGAGGGCATGGCTGCAGCTCTTGATCAACTATGCCAGAAAGCCTCGAGAGCCATTAAGGATGGCGAAAAGTTTCTGATTCTGAGCGATCGAGGCATTAATGCCGAGTGGGCGCCCATTCCGAGTTTATTAGGGGTCTCAGCCGTTCATCATCATCTGGTTCGAGAAGAAACCCGAACAGAGGTCGGGTTGATTCTTGAAACAGGTGAACCGCGGGATGTGCATCATTTTGCCTGCCTCATTGGATACGGAGTTGGGGCCATCAATCCCTATTTGGTGTTTGAGTCCCTCGTGGATATGGAACGGGAAGGGTATTTTCCTGAAAGTGTCGATGCGGCGACGGCGGAATCAAAGTTTATCAAGGCGGTCAACAAAGGCTTGCTGAAAATTTTCTCAAAGATGGGGATTTCTACGGTCCAGTCCTATTGTGGAGCTCAAATATTTGAGGCCATTGGCCTGAATAACAAGTTGATTAATCGGTTTTTTACCGGAACGGCTTCACGGATCGAAGGAATGGGTCTCAGTGAGGTGGGAGAAGAGACCTTGCGCCGGCATGCGCTGGCCTATCGTCCGGTCCCTATGCGGCAATTAGATTTTGGCGGAGAAATTCACTACCGGATTCAGGGAGAGCATCATAATTGGAATCCTGAAACTATTTATAAACTTCAGCATGCGTCGCGTGCGAATGATGCCAAAGCCTATGCGGATTTTTCAGCCCTCGTGAATAAGGAGGACCAACGGCGCTCAAATCTTCGGGGGTTGTTTGAGTTTGCCTGGGCAGCCGAACCAATCCCTCTTGAGGACGTGGAACCCGCCAGCGAAATTGTGAAGCGATTTACCACGGGTGCCATGTCGTTTGGGGCAATCAGTAAAGAAGCGCATGAAACATTGGCCATCGCCATGAATCGCATAGGTGCCAAAAGTAATACCGGAGAGGGCGGCGAGGATCCAGAACGATTTGAACCTTTGCCAAACGGGGATTCCAGGAATTCGTATATCAAGCAGGTGGCGTCCGGTCGCTTTGGGGTGACGGCACATTATCTGGTGAATGCCAGGGAATTGCAGATCAAAATGGCGCAGGGGGCCAAGCCTGGTGAAGGAGGGCAGTTGCCCGGACACAAGGTGGATGAATTTATTGCCAAACTTCGATATTCCACGCCAGGGGTTCAACTGATCTCTCCCCCACCTCATCATGATATTTATTCTATTGAAGACCTAAAACAACTCATTTTTGACCTGAAGAATTCCAATCCCGAAGCAGCGATTTCCGTGAAACTCGTGGCCGAAGTCGGAGTCGGAACCGTGGCGGCAGGAGTCGCAAAGGCTCATGCCGATAAAGTACTTATCAGCGGCGATTCCGGTGGGACCGGGGCCTCTCCCTTATCGTCCATCAAGTACGCGGGAGTACCCTGGGAATTGGGTCTGGCCGAAACGCACCAGACGCTCGTGCTCAATGACCTGCGTGGACGTATTCGAGTGGAAACCGACGGCCAACTCAAAACTGGCCGTGATGTGGTTATTGCGACGCTCTTGGGGGCGGAAGAATTTGGTTTTTCTACAGCGCCATTGATTGTTGAGGGGTGCATCATGATGAGAAAATGCCACCTCAATACCTGTCCGGTGGGGGTGGCCACACAAGATGGGGAGTTGCGAAAACAATTTACGGGAAAACCAGAGCATGTTGTGAACTTTTTTATGTTTGTGGCGGAAGAGATTCGCTCCCTGATGGCAAAGCTCGGGTTCAGGACCATGCGCGAGATGATCGGACGTGTGGATAAGCTCAAAGTGCACAAAGCTGTTGATCATTGGAAAGCCAAAGGGCTGGATTTGTCCGCGTTATTGGTCAAGCCGGATGTCGGGCCTGAAGTGGCCACATCGTGTGTGCAAAAACAAGATCACGGTCTGAAGGAGATTTTGGATAATCAATTGGTGGAATGGTGTCAACCTGCCATTGAGCGAGGAGAACCGGTTTCCTTGGATCTGCCTATACGAAATGTGAACCGGACCACCGGAACTGTTCTGTCAAGCCATATTGCACGTAGGTACGGGCCGGAGGGGCTCCCTCCCGACACGATTCGGATTAAGTTTACCGGATCGGCTGGACAATCATTTGGTGCTTTTTTGTCGAAGGGTATTACGCTAATTCTGGAAGGCGAGTCGAATGACTATTTGGGGAAGGGTCTCTCTGGAGGCAAAATTATTGTGGTTCCGTCGAAGGGAGTGACGTATTTGCCGGAAGACACGATTCTGATCGGGAACACGTCCCTATATGGGGCGACTGGTGGTGAAGGGTATTTTTATGGCATCGCGGGAGAACGGTTTGCCGTTCGGAATAGTGGCGCACGGGCAGTCATCGATGGAACCGGCGATCATGGGTGTGAATATATGACCGGGGGTGTGGTGGTGGTTCTGGGGAAAACGGGACGTAATTTTGCGGCTGGGATGTCCGGAGGCGACGCCTATGTCTTGGATGAGGACGGGCAATTCCCCGCGCGTTGCAATATGGGCATGGTGGAATTAGAGCCTGTCGTGTCATCTGAAGATAAACAGACCCTTCGTGGGATGATAGAGGCCCATTTTCGTTACACCCAAAGTGGCAATGCCAGGCGGGTTCTCGAATCGTGGGATATGATGTTGCCGAAATTTGTCAAAGTCATGCCGAGTGATTACAAGCGAGTGCTGCAGGAAAGGAAAACGGCCTTGGCCAAAGAGTATGCTCAACGGGAACGTGAGGCGGTGAGCCGTGGCTGATCCTCGTGGTTTTTTGAAATATAAACGGGAAGGACCTCAACGACGGCCGGTTGAGCTTCGTGTCAGGGATTGGAAAGAATTTTACGAACCATTTTCCGACGAAAAACTCAAAACGCAGGGGGCACGCTGTATGGATTGCGGAGTGCCATTTTGTCAAAGCCCCACTGGCTGTCCTGTGGTTAATTTAATACCAGAATGGAACGATCTGGTGCACAGGGGGCGATGGAAAGATGCCCTCAAAGCGCTTCATGCGACCAATAACTTTCCTGAGTTCACTGGACGTCTGTGTCCGGCTCCATGCGAGTCAGCATGTGTTTTAGGCATTAATAGCGATCCGGTCTCCATCCGAGTCATTGAATGGAATATTATTGATAAAGGATTTGAAGAAGGGTGGGTCGAACCGGTGCTACCGGTTGTTTCGTCCGGGAAGCGGGTTGCAATTATCGGGTCAGGTCCAGCAGGGTTGGCGGCGGCCCAACAGTTAGCCCGGACTGGTCATGAAGTGACAGTTTTGGAAAAGGCTGATCGGATTGGAGGCCTGCTTCGCTATGGTATTCCAGATTTTAAAATGGAGAAGTGGGTGTTAGACCGTCGATTGGAGCAAATGCGAAAAGAGGGGGTGACGTTTCAAACTAGCGTGTGCGTTGGTGTGGACACTACTATTCAGGACCTCCGTCATGACTATGATGCGGTGTTGCTCTCAATGGGAGCTGAGCAACCGAGAGAATTGCCGGTTCCAGGGAGAGAGCTTAAAGGCGTTCATCTTGCCATGGACTATCTCACCCAACAGAATAAGCGAGTGGCCGGGGATACCGTTCCTGGAGAGCATATATCGGCTCAAGACAAACGGGTCGTGATTATTGGTGGTGGTGATACCGGTTCAGATTGTCTGGGCACGGCTCATCGTCAAGGGTGTTTGGAAGCCCATCAATTCGAGTTGTTACCCGAACCTCCACCGACTCGGGCTGAGTCGACCCCATGGCCCTTATGGCCGATGCAATTACGAACGTCTCATGCCCACGAGGAAGGGTGTGATCGCGATTGGAGTATCTCCACCACAAAATTTTCAGGGGAAAATGGGCACCTCACCAGACTGCATGCGACTCGTGTGAATTTTGAGCATGGAAAGGTGGTTTCGGTGCCCGGGTCCGAGATCCAGATGGATGTTGACCTGGTGTTATTGGCGATGGGGTTTGTCGGGCCGGTGAAAAACGGCCTACTGGATTCTCTTGGGCTTCAATATGATCCCCGTGGGAATGTGGCGGTTGATGAACACTTCATGACTAATATGGACGGGGTGTTTGCCACAGGTGACACTAAGCGTGGCCAGTCCCTGATTGTCTGGGCTATTGCAGAAGGAAGAAAGTCTGCGGCTGGCATTCACCGGTATCTACAAGCCGGACGATCCTTTCGGACGTCCTGATTTCTTGCCCTTCCTGGATGTTTTCCACCTTTGGCGGTTTTTCAAAAGCTTTTGTGAAATGTAAACGATGGGTGTGCGTGTGAGTGTTCTGCCACAGATCATCAAGGAAGTGTTGAGCAATGCCGACACCAGCGTGTTCGCCACTTGGCTGTGATCACGTATCCTTCCTGCGCCCTGTTCGTCCTGGTCGTTGCGGCCTTCCCTTCGGCCGACTCAGGACAGGCCTGGACGGGTGCTTTTTGAGTATCCCCTCATTCTGGAATTATCGTTTCCTATCTTCTAGGCTCCTGAAACGGTGAAGCGTTTGCCCTATTCAACAGACCCATTACGTCTGTCGACTATTCACGAAGAGTTTCTTGGGCGCGCAAGCAGAATTCCATTCCTGGGCCTTGGCTTA
>JAOTTP010000148.1 GCA_029864405.1 Nitrospirota bacterium | reverse complement strand
GCGACGCGAAGCTCAAATCATTGGAGACCAACTGTTAAGATCCGAGACCTCGGTGGGTGCCCACGTCCGCGAAGCGCAGCGGGCAAAATCGAAGCCAGACTTCATAAGCAAAATGGAAGGAGGCATGCAGGAACTTGAAGAGACGGGTTATTGGTTGGAACTTTTGGAAGGTGCGGGATTTTGCGTCGCAGATGGCTTGAGATCGCTGAGGAATGAGGCCGACCAGCTGATGGCTATCCTTGTCACGATTGTACGAAAGACGAAATTGGGAATGGTCAAGGATAGGAAAAGTTGAAAGCTGAAATCGGAAAGCTGATTCGGCTTCGGCAACTGTATTTCCACTTTTTGTGCTTATAATTCGCATTTGTTTTACGCTTTCCGTTTTCCGATCTCATAATTCATCGTTTTCTTTGGTTGTTTCCGTTTTCCGATTTCATAATTTTGAATTTTCTCGCCCGTTTCCGCTTTCCGTTTTCATAATTCCGTTTTTCCCGTTGTGGAGCGTCAGCGGAAGGGGAGACGGCGAGCAGATGTCGGACGTCGGGAGGAGATCTACACCGCCCCCTACGACTTTTAGGGTATATCGATTTTAATCGCTTGCCGGAATGAAGGCACTTGAATTATACTCTGTTGGCGTTTTTGGGATGTGGTCCTGATTCTACGACTTGAACGGAGCGCAGCGATTTAACGGCCGGAACGCCTGGAACCCAACCTATTCCGCGAACCACGAACACCTGACGATTCTTGACTGGTTCACGATCACGCTCCACGAGCACGAGTCACGCTTTATTGTTTCCCCAGCGCCTAAAAACTTTTTGCAAACTTTGATTTAAGGTTAAAAAGCGCAACATCCAAGACCTGACCCCGCAACACACTCTTTTTCAATATGGCTGAAAGATCTAAAAATGCTGGCGAAATAATCGCTCGCTTCGTAACGTTGAGGCTCGTGGTTGGTTATCTGGGTTCTCATAAGCAGTTGGGTTGGTGGGACTGCGATTTGCTGGATGCGACTGGCCTTCGGTTCCTGGAGACTGTGTTTCCTCGTACGGCTCGGGCGGCGGCGTTGAGGTCGACCACGGAAGCGGCGTGCCTCGTTCATGACAAGGCTCTCGGTCGGGTGGGAAGCTATCATTTGTTCCGTCTTCCACCAGCTCTAGAAGATCGGCTGGAGCATGACATCGGCCAGACGGATTGGGTCGAAGCAGGCAAGCAAATTGAGGCGCGCGAAGTTGCAACGAAAGCTCTGAAAAAACTAGCGGATGCTGTGATTAAGGCGCCGGCTGGGCCGGTACAGGTCGGCGTGGAGCGACGAATTTTGACCTCCACTGCCGTTCAAGAGCTGGCCGCACACTATCATTCCGCGTTTCAAAACGGGATTCGGTGCTTCCCGTATTTTGCTCCGGACAAACATGCACGCTGAAAAGGACTACACATCGCGGCTTGGAGCGGGCCTGGGAATGATTCACGAAACGATGGATCTGTTGCGACTTTGGGAACCAGGGATGACTCCTATGTCTCTGTCAAAACACGCTTTAGATAGGGGGCTTTTTTCTCGAACGACAGCGCGGCGAAACGAAGATATAGCGATTGAAATGTTTGCGCCTCGCTACCTTGCCAATGGAGGACACATCGCCTCCAGTCTTAAGTTTCTGTTAGAGCAACGCTTTCCATAT
>JAOTTP010000003.1 GCA_029864405.1 Nitrospirota bacterium | reverse complement strand
CCCTGCACAATTCCCCGGAGACCGCCCGCCACTCGTGCTGCAAGCTCTTGACCTCCTCCCTCTTGCCGAGGAGGTGGTGAGCGAGTTGTCCGTGTTAGCGCAAGAAGGCGGTATCCACCTGCAGGCCGAGTGTCAACCCGTTCCTCCTTTGATGGGAGATGCCTCACAGCTCAAACAAGCGCTCATCAATCTCCTGGATAATGCGCTCCGGCATACGCCCTCAGGGGGTACGATCACCGTTCGGGTCGGTTCTCATGACAGGTCGATCAGCTTATCCGTTGAGGACACCGGACCGGGAATTGATTCCCGACATCTCCCTCACCTCTTTGAGCGATTTTATCGAGTGGACCAGGCACGGGATCGGCAATCAGGAGGGACAGGGCTGGGATTGGCGATCGTTAAGGAGATTGTGGAAGCCCACGGAGGGCATATTGATGCACACAGCCAAGTAGGAAAAGGCACCATATTTACGATCACGTTCCCGACCGGGAAGAGCCATCTCTAAACATGGACACCCTCATATTATTTTGTGTTACAAGATCTCTTGTCCAAAAGGGCCATTCATGAAGAATCCGAATCACATACACTGGCGATGGTTCCCTATTCTCTGCCTGATCGGTCTGTTCCCGATGGGATGCTCCGACCCCAAACCCCCAGAGGCTCCGACCCCGACCAAGGACGTGGCCGTTCCCACTGCCGCCCCCGGACAAACGTTTCACGTTGATCGCATCCCCGACCAGGCCCGTCAACGCATCCGAATCGAGGAAGTCAAAGAACGCCTGACCCCTCATTCGGTCTCGGCCCCGGGTAACGTCGCCCTCGACCTCGCGCAAGTGGCAAAGGTTTCGTCTCGCATCCCCGGTCAAGTGGACAAGATTATGGTGCAATTAGGAGAGCGGGTTCAAAAAGATCAGCCACTCGCCGCCGTGGAAAGCATGCGGTTAGATGAATTGGTCCAGGAATACTTGGTGGCCAAGTCCAAAGTGGATGTCGCCAATAGCAATTTCACACGGACCAAACAATTGCTGGCCGAACATATCATTTCCCAACGTCGGTTTTTGGAGGACCGCGGCCAGCAGATTGAAGCCCAGGCCGTCTACCAGCACGTTCGAGAAAAACTCTTGAACATGGGACTCAGCGAACAAGAACTCCAACAACTGGAGCATGGCAGCCATCTGGAAGGGCACAAATACCTGCTCCGGGCTCCATTGGGTGGAACCGTGGTAAATCAAAAAATCGTCCTGGGCCAGGGAGTGGCGGCGGGAGATGAGTTGTTTGAAATTGTGGATACCAGTCGCGTGTGGGTGTTTGCCAATCTGCCGATCGAGCAAGCCCGTCGGTTCCAGGAAGGCGATCAAGGCCAGATCATTCCCCGGGGTGGAGATCCCGTCACCGCCCGACTCACCTATATCGCTCCGGTCGCGGACGCCACCACTCGAACGATCCGCGTGCGATTCGACGTGAAAAATCCAAAAGGCCGTCTCAAGCCCAATGAATATGTGGAAGTGCGGTTGATCGATCAACAACAGCCGGTCTTATCCATTCCCACGTCGGCTTTGACGATGTTGGATGGCGTGCGCGGCGTGTTCGTTCAACGGGAAACCGGGTACGATTTCGTGTTTGTTGAGACGGGGCAGCAAGGCGGAGGGCTTGTGGAGGTCAAACAAGGATTGAAGTTAGGAGAGCACGTGGTGACCGAAGGCGTCTTCGACCTGAAGAACGCCATTATGAAAACCTCCATCCAGGGAGAATAACCAACCTCCCGTGAGGCGTGAAACGTGAGGGGAAAGAAGAGCGCTCGCTCCGGCTTCACCCTTTTCCCTCACGCCTTTGGTGAGATTGCCTATATTTCGCGATCCTGCAAAAAGATGAAGATGCCATTTCCCGAAAATTTCATTTCACCATAACTCCATGGAACGTCTTCTTACCCTCTCGCTTCGGTATCGGTTTTTTACCTTCGTCGCCCTGCTTCTGGTGGCCGCCTCCGGATTATGGTCGCTGAATAATCTCACCATTGACGCGGTCCCTGATCTCACCCCCGTCCAGGTGCAGATCCTCACACGTTCTCCCGCACTTGGTCCGATTGAGGTTGAACAATTCATCACCTTTCCTATTGAAACCGCTCTCAGCGGCATACCGGGATTACAGGAAGTGCGTTCGGTCTCACGCTATGGCCTCTCGGCGGTGACGGCGATCTTTGAGGAACACCTCGATCTCTATTTTGTCCGGCAACTTGTCAACGAGCGACTGACCTTAGCCACCGAACGCATTCCGACGGCCTATGGACGCCCGATGATAGGCCCGTTATCAACAGGATTGGGAGAAGTCTACCAATTCACGCTCAGAGGAGAAGGACACAGTCCCATGTTCCTGAGGACGCTTCTGGAATGGGATATTGGCAGACGGCTTCGGGCCGTTCCCGGTGTGGTGGAGGTTAATATTTGGGGTGGTGAGACGAAACAATTTCAAGTGGTCGTTGACCCCAACAAACTCCTGGCCTTCAATCTCACCCTACAAGCCGTGTTTGAAGCCCTCGCACAAAACAACGCCCTCGCCGGAGGCGGCTACATTGAACATGAGCGGGAACTCTATCTCATCAAAGGGGAAGCCATGGCTTCGACGACTACCGAGTTAGGGCAAATCGTCGTGAGTCATGGGCCGGGTGGCGTGCCAATTTTCGTCAGGGATGTCGGTGAAGTCAAAGAAGGCGCCGCCTTGCGGATTGGAGCCGCCACACGGATGGGAGAGGGAGAAACGGTCATCGGGATGGTTCAAATGCTGGCAGGCGCCAATGCCCAGCAGGTGGTCGAACGCGTGAAGGAACGGGTCCAGGAAATTCAAGCCACGCTTCCACCGGGCGTCGTGATCGAACCCTATTATGACCGGACCCTCTTCGTCTCCAAAGTCATCAAGACCGTCAGAAATAACTTACTCGAAGGAGGTCTGCTGGTCATCGCGATTCTCTTTTCATTTTTAGGAGACTTTCGGGCCGGGTGTATTGTGGCGTTGGCCATTCCCCTTTCTATGCTCATGGCCTTTACCGGCATGTATCACGCCGGCATCTCCGGCAATCTGATGAGCCTGGGGGCTATCGACTTTGGACTGCTGGTGGATGGATCGGTCGTGATGATCGACAACATTCTACGACGGCTCGGGAACGTCACCCATCAGTCTAAGGAGGAGAAACTGGCGACGATCCAGGAAGCCGCACGGGAAGTGTTGAGGCCCATTGTGTTTGCGGTCGGCATTATCATCGTCGTGTATCTTCCCATTTTGTCTTTAGTCGGATTAGAAGGCAAAATGTTCCGGCCGATGGCCATGACCGTCATTTTTGCCTTAGCGGCTTCACTGCTCTTTGCGGTAGGAGGCGTTCCTGTCCTGGCATATTGGTTTGCCCGCGCCAGGCCAAACCATGAAGAAACCTGGCTCATTCGACGATTGCGGCAACTCTATCAACCCTGGTTAGACCTGGCCTTGAATCGGCCGGCGTTGGTCGTGATCCCGGGCATTGCGCTGTTTGTCGTGAGTCTCCTGATCGGATCGCGCTTAGGGATCGAGTTTGTGCCTCGATTGGAGGAAGGTGATATGGCCATTCAAGTCTGGCGACTTCCAAGCGTCTCCATGACTGAATCCGTGGAAACGGCCTTGGGCGTGGAACGAGCGTTGCGCCAATTTCCCGAAGTCGTCCAGGTGGTGACCCGAACCGGAAGTCCGGAAGTGGCCACCGACGTGATGGGCATTGATATGTCTGATGTCTTTGTCATCTTGAAACCTCGAAACGAATGGACTACGACTGCCTCAAAAGAGGCGTTGATCGAAACATTCAAAACGGCCATTCTTAAAGCGGTTCCCGGGGTGGGACTCAGTTTCACGCAGCCGATTGAGATGCGATTCAATGAGCTTATTGCCGGAACCCGATCTGATTTGGCCATCAAAATTTTCGGGGAGGATCTTGAGGTCTTACGCCATCAGGGTGACTTGGTCGCACGCACGCTCGAACAGGTGCCGGGAGCAGCCGATATTAAAGTGGAACAAGTCACCGGTGTCCCCAGGATTCGTGTCATCGTGGACCGGGATCAAATCGGTCGATACGGACTGAGTGCCAAAGACGTGTTGGGCATCATTGAATCTGCAAGAGTGGGACAGACGGTTGGGACCGTTTTCCAAGGTCAACGCCGATTTGATCTGATTGTCCGCCTCTCTGATGACGCCTCGGCCGGGCCGGAGGCTCTTGGCAATATCCTAATACCCACCGCGCACGGGGAACTGGTTCCCTTGTCCCGCGTCGCCACCATTGAAGTCGATGAAGGTCCCGCCCAAGTCAGTCGACAAAACATTCAACGCCGTCTGGTGGTCGAAGCCAATATTCGTGGTCGGGATCTGGGCTCCTTTGTCACCGAAGCTCAACAGGTCATCCGCGATCACGTCACCCTCCCCCAGGGATACTACCTGGAGTGGGGCGGACAATTTAAACATTTAGAAGAGGCTTCACGGCGACTGGCCGTGGTGGTGCCGATTACTTTGCTCCTCATCATCGCTATTCTCTCGGTGATTTTTGGTGCCATTCGTCCAGCCTTGTTGATCTTTTTGAATGTGCCCTTGGCCCTGTCTGGCGGGATTTTTGCCCTCTGGATGCGAGGGTTGCCCTTAAGTATTTCCGCAGTGATCGGCTGTGTGGCCCTCTTCGGGATCGCCGTCTTAAACGGTGTAGTCTTGGTGAGCCGCATCCAAGGATTAGAAGCCGAAGGGCTTCCCACTCGAGAAGCCGTCGCACAGGGAGCCATGGATCGGCTTCGACCCGTCTTGATGACGGCCCTCGTCGCAAGTCTTGGGTTTTTGCCGATGGCCGTCGCCACCAGTATGGGAGCGGAAGTCCAACGGCCTCTGGCCACCGTCGTGATTGGCGGATTGATCACATCCACGGCGCTGACCTTATTAATTATTCCAGCGCTGTACGAGACCCTCTGCCGTTCAAGAAAACAACCAGCCATCCCCCATGAACCTCTCACAAGCACCGCTTCGAACTGAGGATGATGGGGTCGTCACAAGAAGGGAACGTTTCATGTGGTTCAAGCACATCATTTGGCTTATCGTCCTTTGTGGTCTCAGTTGGCATTCTGCTTTGGCGGCTGAGGTCGCGACACCACAGGCCACTGTCCAGACCTTTCGTCTTCAAGACATTCTGGCCATTGCCTTAGAGAAGAATCCTCTCGTGACGGAAAGCGAGGGGTTCATTGAGCACAAAGAAGGGAAAAAACTTTCCGCCTCCGCCTATCCCAATCCCACGCTTTCCTTTCATGGTGGCCGGGGAACCGTCAGGGATCCTTCCGTTGGCATTTCGATCACTGAACGGTATGTCACCCTCAGCCAACCCCTAGAATGGCCCGGGATGCGGGCGGCTCGCCAACAGGCGGCGCAAGCGGGAGTGGAGGGCGCCCTGGCCTCCGGAGAAGAAGCCAAACTGAATTTGATTGCTGCCACCAAACAGGCCTTCTATGACCTCTTGCTCGCCGAACGTCAAAGGGAAATGGCTCTCCATAATGTTCGGACCATGGAAGAAGTCCGGGAGGCTGTCATCCGTCGCGTCGACTCCGGCGAAGCGCCCCCTTTTGAAGCCGTGAAAGTTAAAGTAGAGGACATGAAGGTTCAAAAAGAAGTCGCCAGGGCCAAGGGTGTCGTCCAGTCTTTCCAAGCCTCACTGAATAGCCTGACTGCCGGAGCCTTGGGACCTGAATTTTCCATTCAGGGCGATTTTGCCACCTGGCCTGGAGCCTTGCACATCGCCACACTCTCAGAGCAGGCACTGGCTCACCACCCGGTGATCATGAAATGGGAAAAAATCGTGGAAGAAGCGCAGCAAACGCACCGTCAGGAGCAACAGGCTCGCATTCCCAATATGACGGTGAGCGGAAGTTATCAACGGGACGCGGGGCGAGAAGCTTATGTTGGGGTGCTTTCGATTCCTTTTCCCCTGTGGGATCAACGTCAGGGTGACATTGCGCAAGCCAAAGGCACCTTACGGCAACGCGAAGCGATGCTCCTTCGGGCCAAACACGAGCTGCTCAAGGGTGTCGCCCAGCAGGTTCAACTCTCCCAAGCCGCTGCCGCGCAAATTGCGACGTACGAAAAAGGGTTACTTAACCAAGCGCAGGAAGCGCTGCGGATCGCCCAAGTCAGCTTTAAATTCGGGGAAGCCAGTCTGCTTGATGTGTTGGATGCCCAGCGAGTCTTACGACAAACTCAAGTAGACTACGCCCAGGCCAAATACGATCTCTCGATAGCACTGACCGAACTGGAACGCGTCACCGGCGGAATCTCACGACCCTGAAGCGCCATCGGTTTTGCCGCCCATTCCCAAAACAGTTCTGTGATCAATCGATTGATAAGAGCCTTTTTCAGACACTATCTTTTATGTCCTATGTGTGCTACGCTTTTTTTAACTCATCGCCCTGGGCTTAGCTTTGAGAGTTCAATCACTCAAGCCCGTAACCGGTGTTGTTTAGCCCGAGAGAATAACTCGGAAGTGTCTGACCTGAGTCGCCTGAAAAACAGCGTCCGTGGTTTACTCCTTCCCAATGTTTTACCCTCCCGAGCCTAAGACAATATCAACTTTTTAAAAGGAGGAACCCCATGGGTTCAAAATTGTATGTAGGTGGGTTGCCGTATTCAGCGACTCAAGCAGAATTAACCGACCTGTTTTCGGCACACGGCACCGTCGAATCAGCTAACGTCATCAGTGACAAGTTCACCGGCCAATCGCGCGGGTTCGGATTTGTCGAAATGTCTTCCTCAGAGGAAGCGCAAGCCGCAATTGCAGCCTTAAACTCTACGGAGTTTGGCGGCCGCACATTGACGGTGAACGAGGCCAAACCGCAAGCTCCCCGCACCGGTGGTAGTGGTGGTGGTGGCCGTGGCGGCTTTGGTGGCAGTGGCGGTGGCGGAGGCGGAGGAGATTTTGGAGGAAAGCGGCGCAGCCGCTTCTAACGACTACTCTACACGTCCGATAATAAAGGGAGAGGTCCACAAGGCCTCTCCCTTTTTTTATTCTCTTTCCTACTTTTCTGATGAGAGCTTCCTTAGGTCTCTTGAAATTTCCCAAATCTCGGCCGTTTCGCTCGAATGTGAATAACTGAGACTCTCCATACACCAATAATGGGGAATCCTTACAAAGACCAGTTCTGCCGTGAGTCAATCGAAGGAAAGGACTCAGCCACCGTGAGGGGCGGAGCATAGGGAGGAGAAGTGAGGCACTGCCAAGGGGCGAGAACGCCACTTGCGGACCATTCGAGTGGACTCAGAGCATGTTTTCAACATTCCTCCCTTAGGACCTAACCATGATGACGGCTGCCAGGAGCACTCCCAACCCTAAGAAAAGGGTTAGTCGGCCTAAGAGGGGCGAGAGTCGGAGGAGGAGGGTTTCTCCAGTAGATAATTCAGAAGAAACCTTCTGCTTGAGAGTTCGAACTTTTGGTCCGATGATACGATCGTGCATTAAGGACACGACCACTAACATCAATACCAGTGTTAATTTCGTGATGACGATAGGTGGCCAAGATGAAAGCGGAGCGGAGAAAGGGACAACATTGCCCAGAAGTATCGACCCCGTCCCCACAAGCAGAGACAATGCGCCCCATACGAGCGTTCTAAACCTACGCGCAAGATTCACAAACCCGCGTTGGGCGGAATGTGGGTCAGGATCCTGTTTTAAAAGCGGAACGGCGACGAGCGAGAGAAACAACATGCCTCCCACCCAAAAAGTCGCCGCGACCAGATGGATCCAGACCAGAATACTGCTAAAGAGATTCACCTCTGTGATTGTAGCGAGATTGATTGAAGGCATCCAGGGAAATTTCTCTCTCAGGAGAAGACTTTCTCAACATGATGATTTTCTGATCTACTTTTAGCTTCCTGGATTTTTTGATGGGAAAAACTGAACGTTCAACCCTGCTGTCCCCCCCTTTTGGAAAAGGGGGGAGGCAGATAATTGTAGACTTTCAACTAACAAGGAGGCTAACAAGCTCAAAAGGCAATTCCGAGGTACGCTCCTGCTGTGCCGAAATTATTAGTGGTATCTGTCTGCCCGGTTGCCAAATGAAACCGCCCATCGACGCCCAGATGCAATGCCTTCCACACGCGGACTTGGGCACCCACGGCAAATTGCACTCCGATATCCAACACCGTCGTATCATTCGAGGGTGGACTGATGACATGGAAGTCTAAGCCCACCGGGATGATCCAGGGACGAAACCGGCTGCCTTCCATGAACATGATTTTGGGAGCGACATTCACCGTCAACATCGTCAGTTGAATCTTTTTATTCGTTTCGACCGTGCATCCCGACGAAGGAATAGCAGCCCCGCAGGTACTGGGAACCGCCTGGGTGACGTTTTCAGAATTAAACCGTTTAAATTCTACCCCGATTTCCCCTAACACCCAGGTTCCAGGTACTAAGTCCCACACATTGCGGGTGAGCACCAAATCCAAACCGGCCCCGACATAATATCCACCATTTTGATCATTTGACCCACTGAACCCAAACACATCGGTAAACACTTCATTCGAGCGATCATTCGTCAAACTCGCCCAACCGCCCCGGAAAAATACCATGTTTCCCGTTTCCTGATTTGCCCCTGGGGAAACTGAAAGAGTTTTTTGCTCTAAACGCTCCAATCGTTCATCGACCGTTAACCCTTGGCTGAAACTTACCCCTGGCGCTCCCCACAACACACAACCCACAATCCATGCGCATACGCTAAACTGTGTCACGGACCGGCCTCTGTTCATCATGCCACCTCCTCATTCATTAATTTTGTTATGACTTCAGACCGCTATAAGCATTCCCTCGAATTTCGATTTGCCTCATCTTCAGTTAATCTCCGTGAATATAGAAAAAACTACGGATTGAATGCGCCGTAGCCTATACCAACCCCGAAGGCGGGACATTGCTAAAAAACAATGCCCAATCAGATTGTTATCAATCTTTTAGATAGGCCTAATGGCCTAAAGAAGGCGAAAGCACACGCAGCACAGGGAATGGAGTTGATGGGGAGACCAAGTATAGGTGGAAGATCAAGCGGAACCCCCACTTGGGAGAAATGACGTAAGATGGCAGCAGATGGAGGAAGCGAAGAGGAATATTTCAACGAGAAGGAGTCATGCCGGCAATTTTCATCAAGCGATCAGCATTCATAATCATCAGCTCACGCCCATGCACAGTAATGAGTTTATCTTCCTGGAAATCATGAAGAAGTCGGACAACGGTCTCCACGGTGACCGCCGTCATTTGCGCAAGATCTTCTCGTTTGAGTTTGAGAGTGATTCGAATCCCTGCATCATCGTTTTTCCCGAATCGATCGCTCAATTCCAATAAGAGTCTGGCCAATCGCTCCCGTGCCGGGGTGAAAGCAAATTGATCAGCGGCATTCAGCACAGCAGTCATTTCTTTACTGAGCACCTGAACGAGTTTGACCGCCAACTCACCATGCTCTTTCAGAAACGAGAGAAAACTGGTGCGATCCAACAGACAAATTTGCGAAGGCTCCAAGACTTCACAAGTGACCTGATGCACCGGTTGCTCCTGAAAGGCCTGTTTCTCCAGAAGTTGGCCGGAATCCAAAATGCTCACCAACCGCTGCTGCCCCTTGCGATTGAGCCGCGTGAGTTTCACCCGCCCCTGGCAGAGAATATACAGGCCCAGGGCCACATGCCCTTCATAGAACACATATTGGCCGGCCTGATACATGGCCCTTCGTTTAATGAGCCCGAAGGGTTCTTCCACAGGAGGCACGATTTGACAGATATCGGACAATTCCCGATTGGGGCAGGATTCACATTCAGGAATGGCTGGAGAAGAGGCTGCTTTCATCGCTCACTCTTGTCATCTCAAAAAAGCTTGTGCACTATACCCGATTCGTGGGCCTTCAACCAACCCCTAGCCAGGCCTGGGGTTCATTTGGAGTATCTGTGATCACACCCAGCCTTGTGGCAAGAATATTTCCCGCGTTCATCTCCATTAAGCAGTTTAAAATTACTTCTGGGGCCTTTATAATCTCTGCACTTTCCTCTTGGTAGTTACTGTGAGTCTCCATGCCCAATTCGCCTCAAGCAGATTCTCCCATTCTGTCTTCTCCAGCCTTCCGACGAGCGGACTCCGACCCGGAGTTTTTGCAGCGAGACGAACTCCGAGCCGTCCGGCTTCAATTGGAGTGGTTTAAACCGGAACTGATCCAACAGGACGAGGGCATCGAATCCACCATTGTGGTGTTCGGCAGTGCCCGGCTCCTGGAACCGGCGTCCGCCAAAGCCAAACTCCTGCTCGCAGAAGAAGCGCTTGCCGCCTCACCGCACGATCCTGAGAAAAAACGGACCTTCGCCATGGCAAAAAACCATGCCGCGCTTTCCCCCTATTACCAGGAAGCTCGTGAGTTCGGCCGTCTCGTATCTTCCAGTTGCCAGATTGATGGGCAATGTAAATTCGTCATCATCACCGGCGGGGGCCCCGGCATTATGGAGGCAGCCAATCGAGGCGCGGCGGACGTCAAGGCCAAATCCATCGGGCTCAATATTGCGTTACCCCATGAGCAGTTGCCCAATCCCTACATTACGCCCGCGCTGTGTTTTCAATTCCGCTACTTTGCCCTACGGAAAATGCACTTTCTCAATCGGGCCAAAGCCTTGGTGGTCTTTCCCGGAGGCTTTGGGACGATGGACGAATTGTTTGAAACACTGACCCTCCTTCAAACAGGAAAAGTGCAAGACGTGTCTGTGGTACTCATCGGACGGGCATTTTGGGAGGATCTCATCAATTGGAAAAAATTTGTGGAATATGGCTTGATCGCGGCTGAAGACCTGAAGTTGTTTCATTATGCTGAAACCGCAGGCGAAGCCTGGAATATTATCGTGGCCGAACATCAAAAGGATGCCCCATCATGAAGATTTCCTTTCATGGAGCCGCCCGATCCGTTACGGGGAGTCGTCATCTGATTCAAGCAGGATCCTCCCGCCTGCTCCTGGACTGCGGCATGTTTCAAGGACGGCGCGACCAAGCCGCCAAACTAAATCGTCACCTCGGCTTTGATCCAAAATCCCTGACGGCGGTGTGTTTGTCTCATGCCCACATCGACCATTCCGGGGCTCTTCCGGTCCTGGCCAAAGAAAAATTTCGTGGATCGGTCCATATGACGTCGGCCACGGCAGATCTCACCAAAATTTTACTGGAAGATTCCGCGCGTATTCAGCAAAGTGACTGTCGGTACGTCAACAAAAAAGAACGACGCAGAGGAAAGACCTGTGTTTCACCGTTCTATTCGATGGACGATGTTCAAGCCATCACCAATCGGTTTCGAGGAGTCGGCTATGGGACCGGCATCTCTCCTGCGCCTAATCTGAAGGTGCAATTTCATGATGCCGGGCACATTCTGGGATCGGCGGGAATCTGGGTCAAGCACCGGAGTCGTGGCAATTCCACCTCGGTCTTGTTTTCGGGAGATCTGGGGAGGGCCAATATGCCGATCCTTCGTGATCCTCATGCGCCTCCCCCCTGTGATGTGCTGATCATTGAATCGACCTATGGCGACCGACTGCATGAAGATGATCAGGAAAAGCGCAAACAACTCGCCAAGCAATTGGTCGATCATGCCATTGCGCATAAGAGTAAAATCATTGTCCCGGCCTTTTCGGTTGGCCGCACTCAAGAAATCATCATGCGCATCAAGGAACTCGTGAACAATGGAGAAGTCGACCCCATTCCGATTTTTATCGACTCCCCGCTCGCGTTGAAAGCTACCAAAGTTTTTCGCCAACACCCGGAATGCTATGACGAGGAAACCTATCGAACCTTTACGTCGACTGGCGATGTCTTTGCCGCGAAATACATCAATTTCATCTCCACGGCTCAAGACAGTAAGCTCCTAAACCAGCGCAGAGGCCCCTGTGTGATTATTTCAGCTTCAGGCATGTGTGAAGGGGGACGCGTCGTGCATCATCTCAAACATACCATTGAGGATGAAGCCAATGTGATCGTCCTGGTGGGATGGCAGGCCGAGCATACCCTAGGGCGCAAGCTGGCGGAGGAATGGGACACGGTGCCCATTTTTGGAGTCCCTACTCAACGGCGTGCTCAAGTGGTCCGGTTAAATGGGTACTCGGCCCATGCGGACCGGGATGATCTCCTCGCGTATGTCCGGGCGATTACACCGCATCCTCGAAAAGTCTTTGTGGTGCATGGCGAAGAACGCCAGTCACTCGCCTTTGCCATGAGACTGACAACCGAATTCCCCGGTATGGAAGTGGAAGTCCCCCGGCCTGATTCCATTCACGACGTGTAAATCCATGATCCTGGTCCCCTGTAGGTTCTGGGTTCTCCCAGACGTGTAATGTCTTAGACAATGAAAAATTGTGATTATGCCTCCGATGGTTCCCTGATCTCTTTTTGATCATGAAACCCGGAAAGAACACTCATATGTTTCGATTGCGTCAGTCTCCAGTTCATCCCACCGCAAATGCCCCACACCACCCATGATCGAACCAGGGAACTTTCACATACAAGACGGGAGATGCATCGTCGTCTTTGCCTATGACGTGGGTGCGTTCATTCACATCGACGAAGCCGAGCAGCGGATTACCGCGACCAAAGAACGAGGGCGCATCAAACGGAAACGGCCGGCACCGGAATACTTTGATTATCACCCTTCGCCACTTCGCATTACGCAAGAACTGGAACCCATCAGCCTGGGAGCGCATCACACGCTTCGCACCGTCGAAACCGTGCTCTATGACTTCGGCGCGATCATGGTGACCTACCAGATTCCACTGGCCGGACCATTTGCGTCGCTGCTCCCGCTCAGTGAGGTGCTCTATGAAAATCCTCAACTGCTCGAAGGCACACTCCGTCACATCCAGTCTCTCCTGACCACGTTAGGTCCGGCAATTGAAAAACCTAATATATCTGAATTTGTGGAAGACTACGCGATTTTCCATATTTTCTCGACGCAACCCGCGTTAGATCTGCCGCAATTTGTGAACCAACACGGCGCCCTTTTGTCTCAAATTCTCCGCTGTGAGGATCAACCGTTATCAGACCAGGAAATTCGTGATGCCACCACGAGTCACATTGCCTTTGGGACACAGGACCTGACCCTCATTGATTGGAATGCCGCGCTGATGATCGGACAAGAGATGGATGACGTGCTGGCCGTCTTAGAATTCGCCAATGTGGAATTAGTCGAGCGGCGGTTTCTCGATCACCAATTAGACGAGGCGCTTGATGAAGCCTATGGTGCCCTCACACAGGAAAGCCGGCATGGGTTCCGTTGGCCGGGATCATCGGATGCGAATCTTCGTCGAATCGCAGGAATGCAAGTGGATAGCGCGATTTTATTTGAACGGGTGACCAATGCCCTGAAATTATTCGGCGATCAATATCTGGCCAGAGTGTCGCGGCTGGCGTCCCAACGCTTTCATTTGCAAAGCTGGGATATGAGCATTCTTCGCAAGTTGGACACGCTGGATAATTTGTATGACAAGATGGCCGGTCAAACCGGCAATCGGCGTATGGAAATTCTTGAATGGATCATCATCATTCTCATTGCGATTTCCATTCTCCTTCCCTTTATCCCGGGGTTCCCCGGATATTAGGCCGCCTCCTCTACCTCAGTGTTCCCCGCTCTACGTCACTCCCAACAACTCTCATGGGCGCAACGACACAATTCAAAGATCTCAGGCGAGAAGAGGTGCAACACAAACATTCTGAGAGCGAACGATGGGGACGCCACAACGAGAAACCGGAGCGGGTAAAGATTGAAGAGGAAGGAGCTTATTCGAGGGAAATGTGCCCGTCGATATTCCGAATGATCCTGGCGCGACCGTCCTCATCGAGCTGCGCTTCAATCCAGTCCCCCACATGCGCCGGGCGATCAATCCGCGTATTTTCATCAAAAGGCAGTCTGGCCTCGATCTGATCGTTCACGTGCACGACATAGGCCGCCCCTTCAATCTGGAAGACCTGCCCCTGGACCTTCCTCATCGGCCCATTGGCGGACAACGCTTCTTTCTGAATCTGCTGGTAGCCTTTGGTGCCTTCGACAATGCCTAGCCCGATAGCCGCTTGCTGCGAGTCCACGGATTCATGCGGTCCCGCACACCCCACCAGGCCCATGAGGACCAATACGACACTCGTCCAGCTCTGATAAATTGATACCATTTGCGGCTCTCCTTTATCCCACTCACTCATGTGTATGAGGAACATGACCCCTGCAATTTATCCTAGCACAATACTCCAGAGAGTCTAGAAAATAGGACTCATCCTGCACTGTGTTGCACCAGACACTCCGCTCCCAATAGCTCACTTCCTCTTTCTTACCCACGACAGATCTCTCCGATTTCTCAATGAAAATTGACCTTTACATAGAATTCTTTTACCCTTGCCGTGAGCATTCCCACAACGTGATTGCTCCGCATTCGTCGATCCGTCCAGCAATGTTTTTCAGAGGGGTGACCGCTTTCATCTTGCCAATTCCCCTGTATCCCCATTTCATGAACCTCCAGTCTATTAACTGAAACCAGGAACCTTCGATCTATGCTTCAAGATTTTTGGCAAGAAATTCTTACGGTGTGGCACATCGGCATTTTGAATACGACCCTGGGCGATATCTTCATTGCGTTCGGAGTGTTTCTGGCATTCTTGTTTGTCCGTCGAATTTTCTTCCGTTTTTTTTCCCGTCTCTTGCAACGGCTGACCGGACGGACCAAAACGGACATGGACGATCGCATCCTGGAAGCCATTGAACGCCCGCTTGAATTCACGTTTGTGATTATCGGTCTTTACATTTCCGGACAGGTCGTCTCCTTGTCGCCCGCGTTGGGCGCGGTCTTTGGGCAAATCATCCGGTCCCTGATTGCGTTCACGATCTTCTGGGCTATTTTTCGAATACTTGAACCGCTGTCAACCCTGCTGGATCGGTCTATCACGCTCTTCGGCAGCCAAAGTATGCACGAAACCATTAAAGGGTTTTTCGTCAAAGTCGCAAAATTCCTGGTGGTCTGCTTAGGCATTGCCGCAGTATTTCAAGAATGGGGGTTTAATGTCGCAGCGGTCCTCGGTAGCTTGGGATTGGTCGGCATGGCAGTCGCCCTCGGGGCCCAGGATTTCATTAAGAATATGTTTGCGGGACTCACGATTTTTTTGGACCGGGTCTTTGAACAAGGCAATTGGATCAAGACGCCTGATGTGGAAGGCACCGTGGAGGAAATCGGATTTCGTGCAACGAAAATTCGTCAATTTGACAAAGCCCTGGTCACAATCCCGAACTCCAAATTGGCCAATGAAGCGTTGATCAACTACTCCCGGATGACGTACCGGAGAATTCATTGGATGATCGGAATCGAATACCGTTCGACGACGGATCAAATCCGGAATATTCTTCAGGCCATGACGACCTATATTCACGAGTGCGGAGACTTCGAAACCAATCCGGAACATACCAAAACGTTCATCTTTCTGGATTCATTTGGCAGCTCGAGCATCGACATTAAGCTCTATTGTTTTACAAAAACCACCGTGTGGGGAGAGTGGCTGGAAGTAAAAGAACGATTGGCCTATAAAATCAAGGAAATTGTGGAGGGCGAGAAGGCCAGTTTCGCCTTTCCATCGCGCTCTCTCTATGTAGAAAGTCTGCCACTCGGGCAACCTGAAGCGTTCCCGCTCCACAGGCCAGACCAAACCGGGATGTAATCGTTGAGGAAAAGTGCGTCCGACGCCTGCCGCCTGGCCCAAGGGAGGGATGCTCTCATCCGCTGGCGGGCCTTGTGTGAGCCCTTCGAGAAAAAACTCAGGACACAGGCTCCGCGAGTTGGTCCGCCCTCCGCAGGCTGGCGTCCGTCCCCTCTCATGAGGCCAGACGAGGCATCAATGGTTTTGGGGCCTTTTGCTCCACACAAAGGTTGCGCTTTTCGAGACGCATCAAGTATTGGTTGCGCCCTTCGGGACGCACCAAGCAACAAACTTGCCTGCCGGGGAGAAACCCGGCAACACAGAACATCACGTTGACACGAGAGTTGGGGACACCAATGCGATGCGTTCTCCTCTCAACGCTTTGTTACTGGCAACCCCCAAGATAGATTCCCGATACACATCGTCAAGGTGTAAGGCCAGAACCAAAATTCTGTATGATTCAAACCAACACCATTCTTCCTCTCCACACCATCATGGCCGACATTAAACAGGCCTCCAGACCCACCTAAACTTTTTCCCGTCAACTCCCACGCCCGCTGTCCTCTTGGTTGCAGCCGATCCGTTTAAAAACACGGTTCATCTTTTCCCAACGAAAAGAAGGGATTTGAGTCTTCCTTGCAGATTATCCTATTAGCCATATCCCGTTTGGATGCATTTAAAATGGGCACAAGAAGCTCACCCATTGTCCATACCAGGAATGGGTACGAGCCTCAGGCGAGGGGTGAATTCCAAGGCCTCTGTGCCTTTTCAACTCATTTCTTGTCATGGAAGGAACATTACCTCTTTTTATTATTCATTTGATTAGGCTAGAATCTTTTACCAAGAGAGTCCAATGGCTAGAAACATTCAAAATTTTCGTTATCGATCTAGATGGAATGCCCATTCCAGTTTTTAACCTCATAACCTAAGGAGAAGCATTATGGCAGACACAACTGCAGCAATGTTCGGAGGACACAAAACCAACGGGCTGGTTCTCGTCGTGGACGATGAACCTGATGTCCGAAAAGTCGTGCGGATGACCCTCGAAAAGGCCGGATATGATGTCATCGAGGCTGAGGATGGGGAAAAAGCCATCCAGGAAGTGGGGAAAGGCGAAAATCCTTTAATGTTGGACGTCATTATTTCCGATATTCGAATGCCAAAAATCAACGGCGTGGAAGCCATTAACTACTTCCAGCAACAATACCCCCGTGTTCCACTCATTGTACTCACGGGATTCCCGGACATGGAAATGGCCACCGGATTCCTCAAGCAGGGGATCGTGGATTACCTGGTCAAACCTGTTGAAAAAGAAAAGTTAATTAAGTCCGTGGCGAATGCCATGGAAAAACGAGATCTCAATCGCCTGTAACCTGACGGGACTGATTGTTCAGATTCCGAGGTTCTTCTGGCGGGAGAATGGTTCCCCATGAAGAAGACTATGGTATATCGAGTAAAGCCCTATCCTCAGGATAGGGCTTTATGCCATATGGACTTTGCAGCATGGAGAATACTCTCATCCTCCCGACCCGACCCTAGTCTCACATCATCCTCTCCACCAGCCATCGAGGAGGGATTCCATGTCGACTGATGATTCCCCAATTACTATTTCCATTCTCGGGGCCGGCAAAGGGGGAACAGCCATGTTGGAATCATTTCTCAACTTACCCCATATCCGTCTATTGGGCATTGCCGACACAAATCCTCACGCGTTGGGTTTTCAACTCGCCAGGCTTCACAATATCCCGACAGTCTCTCACCCCCTGAAGCTTATTCAAGAAGGCACGTTGAATTTGATCATTGACGTGACCGGAGATCCGACTGTTCCTTCATACATTACGGAGCACAAACACCCTGGGGCTGAAGTGCTTGGAGGGACCGCCGCCAAAGTGCTCTCAGAGTTGATCCAACATCAAACCTTTATTCAAGCCCAACTGTTTCAATCGGAAAAATTAGCCAGCATGGGAACCTTTGCCTCAGGGATTGCCCATGACATTAATAACCCTCTGTATGTCATCTTGGCGATGGCCGAAGAAATTCAAGAGGAAAACAATCTCGAACGCATTCGACTCCATGCAGCCAGTATCCATGAGGCGGCTCAACGCATTCAAGCCATTTCACGAAATATCACTGACTATGTCCGCACGTCCAGTCATCAGGAACTGGAAAGAATCGACCTCCATGCTAGGCTGGATGAAGCCTTAAGCATTTCCAGGTTTGCGACAAAATTTCGGGAAATTACGGTTCAGAAACATTACCAAAATGGCTTGACGGTCCAGGCTAAACCCGAAGAAATCCTCCAGGTATTTATCAACCTGATTACCAACGCGATTCATGCCATGGAAGAAAAAGGCAGCCTCACCATTACCACCTCACATTCCAATGGAACGGTTCAGATTGCGATCAGCGATACTGGATGTGGCATTTCCCCCGAACACCTCGAAAAGATTTTCAATCCCTTCTTTTCAACGAAACCTAAGGGCAAAGGGACAGGCCTTGGGCTCTATAACGTCAAAACGATTGTCAAAAAATATCATGGGGACCTTCAAGTCGAAAGCGAACAAGGGAAAGGCACCACGATCCGATTGTCCTTCCCCACCATTCCTCCTATAGAAGATATGGTGTCCAGTGGATAGCCCTAAACCCGTCAACAGGAAAAAAGGACTGACCAAAAAACTGGTCTTGTCCATGCTGCTGGTCGGCACCCTCCCCTTGGTCATCGGACTCGTGCTGGCTTTCTACCAGGGCACCCAGGAAATTCGGGAGGTTAATGGATCAAGCTTTGAAGCGCTCGCAACCGAAACGGCCAGGAAGATTGATCTGGTTATTGCTGATGAACTCGTCCGCACGGCCCTCATGACAACCGATGTCAAAATCATTGAACGACTCGAACGCACCCGCGATGCCCTCAGTGAGTTGACTCCTCAAGAGCTGGCTCTCACCCTTGAAAAAGAACAAGAAGCCTGGAATGCCAAGGAGGCGGATATCCTTCAAAGAATTGTAGAAGGACCATTTGCCGAGGTCCTGAAACAACATATGGGGGGAATCTTTATGGACCCGGGCCATCCGATTCCGGTGATTACCCGATCTGCCACACGTGGCTTATTTATCACCGATCGCGCAGGCCGGGTCGTCGCGAGCCTGTATTCCGATGTTCCCTATCTTCATCAAGAAGAAGCATGGTGGAAAGGCGCGTTCCACAATGGAGTCGGTCAACCGTATATCGGCCAGGTCGCGTTTGATTCACAACGGGGAGTCTATACGTTTACTCTCGCGCTACCCATTATGGATAGCTTACGGTATGAAGCCATTGGCGTCCTACAACGGATTTATGACGCCAAGGAGTTCTTTGCCCCTTCCATCGACATTATTCGATTTGGCAAAACCGGTCATGTCATGCTCATTGACAGCCGTGGCGTCGTCTTGAGCTGCCCGATCCTTCCCACGGGCACCTCAATTAGTGACCCCCGGCTTATTCCCCTCGTCACCCCGCTGCATGCCGGATGGACTCCAGCTCCAAGCGATGGGCATGGGGGCACGGCATCCTCCATCATCGGATTCGCCCCCCTGAGCAATACTCGCCAGATTACTCAAATGTCCACTGGGCAGTCCTGGCATATGTTTGTCTGGCAGTCATCTGAAGAGGTCTTTGCCCCCATAGAGCATTTTTTAAAATGGACGGCGGCTTTTGGGTTATTGGGAGTCGTGCTGCTCGTCACCTTGGGATATATAGCGGCCCATCGAATTACCGCACCCATTCGTCGC
Organism: Nitrospirota bacterium; assembly: GCA_029864405.1. Lineage (GTDB taxonomy): Bacteria > Nitrospirota > Nitrospiria > Nitrospirales > UBA8639 > Nitrospira_E. The sequence goes on along the minus strand of JAOTTP010000003.1, from coordinate 75,866 downwards.
CTTCAGGAAGCTGCCCAACAAATCGGCAGGGGGGAATATCGCGAGCCTCTTAAATTGTCCACCGGAGATGAAATTGAGGAATTGGCTGATGAAGTCAATCGCATGAACCAACAACTGGCTTCACAGTTCGCCGGCTTGGAAAGCCAAGTTGAGTTGAAAACCCAAGAAGTGAAATACCTTGAGGAATCGACCATTAAAATTTTGGATAATGTGCCAGACCCGGTCCTCATGATCGGTCAGGACGAACAAATCGAATATGTGAACAAAGCCTCCAAAGAAGCCTTTGCCGTCAACAACGGCGAGGTCATCGGCCTCCCACTCTTCCAAATACTTCCCTTGGATTCCTCTACGCAAAACCGGCTCAAACAAGAAATGCAGGCTGTCCAGGTTACGGGGCCTCCATCTTCAGAGGACACGAAAACCACTCCGTCCAACACGGCTTTGCAAGATCCGTTGGTTCCCACGAATTGGGCACAATCAGGCACCAATCGCCAGGAACTTCGGGTCAATCAACGAACATTCCGGTACCGTTGGTTTGGTGTTCAGGCACGCCCGGGAAGAGGACCAAGTGCCGGCCTGGTGCTACGAGATACGACGGAAGAAAGCATCCTTCAAGACCGGGTCATCCAAGGTGAGAAACTCGCAAGTCTTGGCGTCCTGAGTGCCGGGATTGGACATGAGCTGAATAATCCTTTAGTCGGAGTCATTGGATTAGGCGAAGCGATACAAGAGGAGACCAACCCCGAGCAAATCAAAGAATACGCCAGGGGCATCGTTCAACACGGAAAGCGTATGGCTACAGTTGTCCGCGACTTTACCGGTCAGTCCGGAAAACAATTGGCTGAAGGGCAAACGCTCATTAACCTCAATGAAATTTTGGAACAAACGTTGTCGACGACCAGGGATCTCTTCCCATCCGTCCCGGTGGACATACAGACTCACCTGGGGCCCATCCCCCCCATACAAGGAAAAGACTTGGAACTCAGGCAAGCTTTCACCAACATCTTCACCAATGCGTTTCAAGCGATGAAACAAGGTGGGAAGCTTGATATTTCGACGGAAACTTCAGGACAAGGTCTGGAAATCCGCATTAAGGACACGGGTACCGGAATCTCCCCAACCCATCTGCCAAGAGTCTTTGATCCTTTTTTTACCACGAAGGGGCAGGGAGAAGGATCGGGCCTTGGACTCACCGTGGCCTATCGGATTATCAACAAATTAGGCGGACACATTCGAATGGAAAGTGAAGCGAACCAGGGGACGACGTGCTTGATCACCTTACCGGTTTCGAATGGCACCCTTGCAAAGGAAAGGAGTTCAACGTCATGACAAGCCTACAGGGTATCAGGACTGGATTACGTATGTTTTTTCTTTCGACCCTCCTTGTTGGAATCATCCCTTCATCATCTCTCCAAGCGGGTGAATCCAAATCTCTCCAAGGAGCTGAATCCAACAGCATGAAAAATCTGTCACCGGAGAAAGTTGCAGACTATATTCATTCCATCGTAGAGGCGGATCGCCAAGTCTACACAACGCATATCGTGAAGAGAATGAAGGACCAAGGCGTCGTGCAGGCGAGAGAGGATTGGGAAAATAAAAATGCCATTCCCCTTCCTGCGCAGTTTCTCCATATTTCCAGCAAATTGGTCGCGGAATCAGGTCACGGCATTCGATTCCGTTTAATTAGCTTGTGGCCAATTTATCGAAGGAATGGACCTGCAACGGATTTCGAACGAAAGGCCTTGGAACAACTTTCGCTGAATCCTGATACGCCTCAACGTGGAATCGTCTCCACCGGGAAAAAACGCTTGTTTCAGGCCATTTATGCCGATAAAGCGATTAACGACACCTGTACTACCTGCCATAATGCTCACCCCTTAAGCCCCAAGCGTGACTTCAGAAAAGGTGACCTCATGGGGGCCATTGTCGTCACCATTCCTCTGGAGGATTAAAGTCCGGCACACATGCTGTGACAGGTTCCGTTCTGCACACATCCGATTGTACGCTTCCTCTTTTACAAGTATTTTTTTCGTTTCCCGTTATTTCAGGGGATAGGTAGGAAACTTGTTACGATTTCTCATTGTCCAAATTTTGATTGGACTAGCCCTTACAGCTCCGGCTTTGGGCTTGGACAATCAATCCTCCTCTTCTCCATCCACTTCCATGGTTATTGAGAACATCCTCCAGGACATTCGCGAACTGACTCATCCAACGTATCAGGGTCGTCAGGCCGGCACAGATGGTGGCTTGCATTCGGCCAACTATCTGGTGGATCGGTTCCGATCTCTCGGCTTACAACCAGTCAACCGTTTTTTGGAACAAGAACCTCATTTTCATTGGCTGCAACAACGGTCCATGACAGCGGTTCAATTGCTGGAGTCGGCGATGATCACGCTTTCCCTTGTTAACTCGAACCAATCATCAATGACGATGTCACTTGTCCCAGGTCCAGACATTCTTCCGGTCTTGGATTCTCCCGCCACCAGAATCACAGCTCGAGTCGTCTTTGTGGGATACGGCATTGTCGACCCTGCCCGCGGAACAGATGAGTACCAGGGAATGAATGTCCACAATCGCATCGTCTTATTTCTCCGGGGGAAACCCCCTTCATACCCAGGGTGGGTGACACATGAAGAAAAAGCGGCGACCGCCAAAGAAAGAGGGGCAGTCGGCTACCTGACTGCAACCGGTCCACTGCTTGATCGTTATGAAGCCCGCAAAGGTTTGGGACAAGCTCCTCTGGCCATCTATGGGGGGACACCCGATAACCGTCCCATCCCTGGGGCATGGATACATGGGAAGCTTCTTGACCAAGTCTTGAAATCAGCCAATGACTCACTCGAAGCCCTGCAACAAGCCGCCAACAATTCCGGGGAATTTCTCAGCAGGCCCCTTCCGCTTCTGGCCAAGTTCCAGTGGGAAAGCCGCAGTCTTTCCGGAACGCTGACCAATGTCATAGGCATGCTGCCGGGTCGCGATCCTGAACTACGCAAGGAAATCATTCTTATCGGTGCGCATCGCGACCATTTTGGCCAACAAGCTGGCCTGCTTTTTCCTGGAGCCGATGACAATGCATCCGGGACGGCGGTGATGTTGGAACTGGCCAGAATGCTCTCCCAAAGTGCCACCTCACCCAAACGGACCATCCTCTTCGTGTCTTTTGACGGGGAAGAACGAGGCCTATTGGGATCGAACCTCTATGTCAGCCATCCGGCCTTTCCATTGGAGCGGACCGTCGCCATGATCAATCTTGATCATCTGGGAGTGGGGAATGGAAAACTGACGGTTGGAGTCACTCGAATAGATAAGACTCTGGCTCAGCAAGCAGCGGACCAGACAGGATTACGCGAAAAGATTCAATTGTATGGCTATTTCCCTGGTGGAGATCACGTCCCCTTTTATGATGCGGGGGTGCCTACCGTCACCGTCGTCAGCAGCGGTACACACCCCCAATTTCACCAACCGTCTGATACTCTAGGGTCCATTCAACCTGAGAATCTGGAAACCGGTACCCAATTTCTCTTGTCACTGCTTGTACTGTTAGCCGACCACTCTCAACCAGTCTCTCATCCTGAGCCAACGGCGAAGGATCTGAGTCCAGGTTGAAGATGTCCCGGCGTTGCAAGATCCTACGTGCAACGTGCCCTAAGCTTGCCGAATGGCTCAAGATGACATGTATCGGGAATCCATTTCCTCCAACGTCATACCCGACAGTTTTTATCGGGCATCCATCTTTGAATTTCTCCGGATGGATCCCCACTGACTACTTGCCGGGATGACGAAAGAAAGAGAAGAGACGGTTCAGGGTTTTACCACTCATCTCCAACTGTCCCCTATCCTTTCTCTTGGTTGACTGTTTCCGGTTTCTTTTCCTTAATGACTTCAATTTCCAAGATAATCTTGACCTCATCACCCACAAGCATGCCGCCGTTATCTAATAATTTGCTGAATTTCATACCGAAGTCTTTACGGTTCACGGTGCCTGCGGCAGTGAAGCCCGCCCGGGTATTGCCCCAAGGGTCTTGAGCCACCCCATTAAACGTTCCGACTAACGAGATCTCTTTCGTGACACCTAACAAGGTCAAGTCTCCGACAGCCGTATAGTTGTCTCCGGATTTTTTATAGCTTTTCATGGTATAGGTCATGGTCGGGAATTTCTGGACGTCAAAAAAGTCCGGGCTCCGTAGATGCTCATCCCGTTTCTGATGGTCAGTCGTCACCGACGAGGTTTGGATCACCGCTTCAATGGTCGTAAATTTTAGAGCTTCGGGATCCATTTCCACGACTCCTGAATACTCAGTAAATTTGCCATTGGTTTTGGACACCACCATATGGGCCACCTGAAACCCAATTGTGGAATGATCATGGTCTAGATTCCATTTGGCCATTTCCGCAAACGAACCGGTGGCAAAACCAAAGCCAGCACTGAGCACCATCCCAACCAGAAAAAGGACTTTCGAAACTTTGCGCATCAGGTCACCTCCTGTACAAGTGGAAGACAGACTCGCTGCATTGTCTCCGTTCATTGATAAATAAAGCCCATGATCTAAGAATTATCCATCATCCTATCTCAGCAATGATCTCTGCAATCGACGAACTGGAGGAGCCAGAAAATGGTCCACCCAGCCACTCGTCAATCATTGGAACCAACACCCCCGTCGGTTGATACCCATGCGTAAAAGTGATGCGGTCATTTCCACATTGCCCAAGCAGCGTTGGAAAACCACTCACTCCCAATTGACGAACCTGATCAAACTCCTGCCAGACCGATTGTTTGATCGCAGGATTATTGAACCATTCCAGGAACTGGCCTCGGTCAACACCCTGAGCACTTGCAAGATCAGCAAGGATTTTTTCCTGCGTGACATTCGCGTTCTTCACATAAAACGCTTCCTGCACAGACTTCACAAAGACAAACTCCTTATCCGGAGCCAGTTGCCGAACCACCACAACTGCCCGGGATGGCGGTTCGGTGTCGTAGGTGAACGAAGGCTCCGGCTGAAATTCAAAGTTAAATGCCTGGCCGGTTCGTTCATGCACCGCATGCCAATGGCTGAGAATGTAGGCTCGCCTCTGCTCATCAAACCGTTCCACATTGCCGGGACGCAGGCCACCCAACAATAATTCGATCGTAACCTGATCTCGATATCGTCGAGCGACATCCTCAATGACCGGTGAAAATCCCCAACACCACGAACACATGGGATCAACCACATAGATGAGCGATTTCGCCATTGCCTCCGCCACCTAACTCCCTCCTGAATCTGCTCAGATATGCCTGACTATTCAGGAACCTTCTTTAAAACCAAAATATCTTATCATAAAAAAATCATTTACCTCATCAATCCTCCTCAACGCTCCTTGTTAGGCTCATACACCTTCAATACTGGGCAGGACACAGACCGACATCTAAGCCACCCGACAACCGCAAAGGATATGGCTTAAGTTCGACTGATAACCAACCATGGGTACAATGAGTAGGAATCCGCCACAGAGAGGCGCGTCCAACAGGGATACGGTTTGGATTCGATGGAACTTTAGGGTTTCCAGAACACGGCGAGCCAGATCGTGGCATATTGAGGATCGGTCCATTCCACCCGATGTCTGGTATGTGCGGGAAGATGTAGGGTATCGCCAGGTCCAAGCATGATGGTCGATCGTCCCTCAATATTGATCGTGGCCTTTCCTTCCAGCACCACAACCCACTCATGCTCTGCCTGGTCGTACCAAAAGTCTGGTGGAGACACCTGGCCGCATGACACAATGCGTTCAATTCGTACAGAACGATCCCTCAGCAGCTCACTCGTCAATTCGTGGTCAAGGTGTTCCGGAATATTGGCAAACAGGTTTTGAGACGGCTCCATTCCCTGCACCTCTCTTGACGAATTGTTCATACATGTCCTGAAGCTCCTTGCCTCATCGCATCTACTTCTGTAGCCCTGGTTAGCTGCCATAGGCACATTGAACAGAGCCATGGCGATGCGGGAGAATTCAGGAATCAGACATCCCTGGTGGGAAAAACTGGAGGATCCGCAGCTACGCACAGGAGAGGAGAAGGACCATACAGAGGAAACGGATAGACTGGCGACATTTCAAAAGGCGGGAAAAAGAGGGACCGACCGAACTGACTTCTCAGGAAGACCGGACCCTCTTCTCACCATTCAAGTCGCCTCTCCAGCAAACGTCCCTTGCTAAATTCGCTTGAACATCTTACTGCATTACTGCACGATAAAATGACCGCGCCGGTTTTCCTGCCAGCACTCTTCATTTTGGTCGGTGCAAAATGGCTTCTCTTTTCCATAACTCATCACCTGGAGTTTGTCGCCTGGGACGCCCAAATCGACCAAAAATTCCTTCACCGCATTCCCTCGTCGCTTCCCAAGCACCATGTTGTAACTTTCTGTGCCACGTTCATCACAGTGCCCTTCGATTACAATGTTTTTGTCCGACAAGGCTGCTACCAGGGCATGGGCATTCTCTTGCAAGACAGGGATCGCATCTGTCCGAATCGTAAACCGGTCATAATCGAAATACACATCTCCTAGGGCCTTCAGAAGATCTTCCGGCTTGCTTTCCACCGCTTCTGGAGCCGCTGGAACAACTTTAGCTATTTGAACCGGCTCTTCTGGCGGAGCGGCTTCTTCACGAATTGTAGGAAAGGCCGGCATTTCCGGTTCAAACGAAATCGGGGGGATCCCAAACACTTTTGGGGATTCTTGAGGAGAAATTTGGCTTGGGGTGGGGGAGGCTATGATAGGAGATGGAGGAACCACGGGTTCAGCTACCAATGGAGCTTCCAGAGGCACAGGAACAGCCTGTTCGACGACTCCCGTTCGAGGAGTGGCAAAAATATCAGCAGGAGCGGAATGACGAATGACCGGACGGGCCGGTTCTTCCACAGGAATATCCGTAGGCGGAATCCCAATGATTTTTTCAGCCTGTACCGGTGTCTGAACGGCCGCCTCAGCAGGTGGCGTCACAGATTCAAGCTTTGCCACTTGAGGCTTGGCAGGAGGTTCAGTCCCACTCATAATCGTCGTTTGCAATCGAGAACTACATCCCGCCACTATCGCAATCAGGCATCCACCCACTAGACCTAACTTTCCTACTCTCATTACCTTCGAAAAAGACAGCACCTTGGTCATGTTTCACCTCCACCATTTCTTTACTTGACTGACAAACACATCCGCATTACACCCATTCAAGAGGAAAGAGTACTCTTTTCATCTTACCTTATTTCTTCCAGCAATCCCTATGCCTTTTCGACGTAACCATCTTCCAAAACTGTAGGCAGCGCCTTCGAATGATGTCAAGAACTCCGGTGTGGCATCCTGACCCACTACTCATGGCTCAAGAATGCCTTCTGCAAGTATCTAGGTCAAGGGTCTAAGAACAAAACCCCATGAAATCCGAGTGTGAGACAACCGCTATTCCTCATTCTTTGCACTTCTCAAAGAGGAAACGGGGCCAACCATTCATCTTGTACATCCCCAATCTAATGGTGATTGTCCCATTGCATCAGCCTGGTAGCTTCCTCACATGGAGTCCTCTTTCCAATTGGCGTCAGAATGGACCCACCGAGAATTGCCAGTCGTTTCCGTCGGGATTTGTTCAGATACTGGCGTTCACCAACCATATGGTCACACAGACCGACAGGAATAACACCAACAGACCCGAGAGTTTCTTTTGTCCTCTGAAGTTCCTCAAGACAGTCACCAACTGTTATTCCCACGGTAAAAGAATCCTTACCTTCTGCCAGGTGGAACGTCGAAGCATTGCCCACATCAATAGGCAACAGTTCATGAGAGTTTCTCAGAAGATGAGTGCCATAGTGAAAATATTTCGAGATACATCAACTCTAAGGAACGGTAACTTCCATTTCAGGCTCAGGATCACCTCATGTCGTGTCTCATTCATCCATTTCTCTATAGGGACTGTTGAATAAAGCGGTGTGAGGCGTTCTCGTGGGAAGGTTTCGGTCAAAACCATCCGATGAAAGGTCTACAGAGAAAAATACTCCCCCTGCGCTCCCTGTGGAGTGGCCATGAGACCCTCTTGGTGAGGTCGTCACCCCCTATTGGGGCGGTTTCCGTGGGCTGCTTCGTGCTTAGGCGGCCACTAGCCCCGCGTCGAGGACGACTAACCGTTTGAGGTTAAAGGCCAGGGCCTGCAAGAAGGCGGCGAATGGATTCTTCGCCACCCCGCGATAGCGCACGCGCTTCGACCACTGGGAGAAGACCCGTTCATACGGAGCCCGTAGATGGCTATACCATCGATCACGGTCCCGGTTCTTCGTGTTCATGTTATTGCGTTGGATCGCCGCGAGATGCCAGCGCCGCTTGGCGGCGGCCTGACGGGCCGGAGCGGTACAATAGCCTTTCTCCCCATAGATCGCGCCTTGTGTCGGACAGACATGCCGCAGGCCTTGCGCATCCGGCAGAGTGGCTGGGGTCGTGGCGACTTTATTGATCAGCCCCGATTGCCTATCAACCCTGACATGCTCTTTATAGCCGTACCAATATTTCTTCTTGCCCTTGCAGCCAATCCGGGCTTGTAGGTCGGCCGCCACTTTCGGCAGCACCTCATTATTCAACTTCTCGATCTTCTGTTGTCGGGCCTTATCTCGCTCTTCCCACAACGTGGCTTTGGCAATGAGGTGGGTGGCATCCACAAAGGTGAACACTTCACTCATGAGGCCGGCAGCTTTGAGTTGGTCGCGCATGGTGGCAAACAACTGCGAGAGCCGGGTTGTTCCAATGCGGGTCCGGACACGGGTGAAGAGGCTATAGTCCGGGGTGGGCTCCGATACCGTGAACCCACAAAACCATTTGGCGGCCAGGTTTTCTTCCAGATACCGTTCCCGTTCTCGATCCGAGAGGTCTTCCATGAATTGGAGCAGCAGACAGTGAAACAACCGTTCGACCCCATAGCCGTCGGCTCCTTTGAGCTGACTCACCTCCGCCAGAGCTTTCGTGGCATCGGGCAGATAGGCCTGAAACCGGCGGTAGGGATGCGTGGACGGTAACAAACTGTCGAGATCAACCATTTCCATTTGGGACATGCGCGGCTCCAGGGGGCAAGAGGGAGGGAACGAGACGTGGACGGGGGGGGGAGTATAGCAAAACGTGCATTCAATGACCCTATTATTCAACAGTCCCCTATACATAACGTTCGTGATGAGCCCTTCTCAAGCTCAGGACAGACTTGTCGAATGCTCTCCTGCGTCAATCGAAGGACATGAACACCATCCATCGTTGGTTTGTACGATCCAGAGTCCTCGGCCTCCTCTTCCTTATTCACATCTGACCAGTGTGCTCCTGAAGGAAGTTGACTCGGTCCTGTAGGGTTTCACCTGCATGATTTGTTTCAAGACTAATGTAAAAACCGCTCTAATAATTTGAAATTTAAGCACTTTTCCTGTCCATCGCATTTGGAATATCACTTGCATTCTAATTGCATCAAGGTTGCCAGTCCCCCTCTTTTGATGAAGCATTTCTTTGAAGATGCTTTTTTATAATCTGCGCAACAACGTGGACATCGACGATATTGCGGATGTCCTATGAAGTGGACACATGGGAACACTCGTATTGAGCGTCACCATATGAGCCTCGGCGGAGGGACTGGTCTCAGGGGAACTACGATTCCGACCGCACCCGGAGTTTGGTCTCCTCATCAGCCACCTTCTCAAAGGTCCCTCCGCCACCTTTTTAGGGAAAACAGTTCGACACCAATAGATGTGAGTATCATGAAAATTTCGAGCGTGTATCAGACTTCACCAAAACCCGAGGCTCCCAAGGCTCCCATCAAAGACCGGATCTTGTTAGTAGACGATGATCAACATCATCGAACCTGCCTGAAAGAATTTTTAGAACTTCGAGGGTATGTGTGTTCAGAAGCGGGAAATGGAGTGGAAGGGCTTGAAGTTCTGCAAAAAGAGTCGGTCTCCATCATCATTACCGACAACAATATGCCACAGATGGATGGACTTGATTTCATTGAACAAGTCAATCAAATATATTCCCAGGAAATTCTCTCAATTTTTCTGATTACCGCCGAATTATCCCACGTCGTCCGTCTTCGCGCATTTAAAAACGGCGTGAACCGGGTACTTGAAAAGCCACTGGATTTTCAAGAACTCTGTAATGCCGTGGACTGGGTCACGAAATTCGACACCCCTATTCCGACGACCAACAAATACTCATCCGCCAGATACCTCTAAGGTTCTGCTCTCTTCGAAATGTAGTCCCACCTCCTGAGATCCACCAGGAGAGTAAAAGACTCATTTCGGTTTCCAAATTGCGCTGTTCAAATTATTACTCATAGAATACCCATAGAACAGCTCTTTATTTAATGGCACACACACTTTTCCAGGCCTGAGACACGGCAACACCTGCTTAATCTTCCCCTTCCTCACCGACTCTTCGGTCACTTCCAACATGATGCGCTTGAGCGAGACGTCTTGTCCAAGGCGGGCTGCCGACGCCGGAAACAGGGTTGCGCATTGTTTGACTGTCTCGCATCCCTTATCCCGCTCCCCTTCGCCTATCGACGCCTGCCGCCCGGCCCCAGGGATGGACGCTCTCATGCATCGGCGGGCCTTGTCTGAGCCCCGCGAGTTGGCCCGCTCTTTTCTAGCTTGCGTCCGTCCCATCCGATGAGGCCGGACGGGGCGTCACAGGTTTTGGGTCCTTTTGCCGAAACAAAAGGACCTCGGCCGCCGGGACGACACCCGGATCAACAGTATCTCTCAAACTCATATACTTGAACACCGGCCACCAACTACGCATGGCCACAATATTCACATGGGCTGGTCAACCTCCTGCGAGTTCAGAAGGGCTTGTCTTTTCCTAATTTTCGCCAGACTCATTTCTATGTTGATTGACGATATCTACCCTTGGCCACATTTGCATTTCGAGCTTCATGGGAACTTACCCTCAAAAATTTTTCGGCAATAAACCCCCGATTGCGAATCTCATAGAAAACCTCATTCAACAAAACCTGCGAGACCAAGGAGAGGCGTATGATGTCCTGAATATTTGGAATGGCAATGGTTGGAAGCTTCATAGCACTGGCAGGGGTTTCGGTTTATGCCGGGGAAATGGAGGGATCTCAGCTGCCCATTAGCTCACAAAAAGGCTCCAAAGGCGACCATATAGATGCCTTTGTCGATGGCCAATACCAAAAAGGATCCAAAGGCACACTTGAAGGACTTTCTCCAGGGAAACATCAGGTCCCGGTCAAAGTGGCCGATCATGACCATGAAATTCTTGACACGTCTGATTCCATCGAGATTGAAGTGAAAGAGCCAAACACCTGATGAGGAGAATGGACTAACGTGTTGGTGACACGTTGGCAAGCAGCTGAGGAGTCGGACGATCCCTCACGTGAGATTTAAGAGAAAGAGGAAAAACCATGAGTGTGGATTGATCCAGGTACCCTATCATGTATGAAAAGTCGATTCCGGAGTGGGATCTTCACCCAAGATGTCCCGGAGCGCAAGGGCCAGAGACTGCCCGTTGACCGGCTTCATTAAGAATACCCGAACGCCGAGTTGTTTGGCTTTTTCTTGAGTCATGGTGTGACTAAATCCCGAACACAATACAATGGGAATATCCGCTCGAATGGCTAACAACTTACGGGATAATGCCTCTCCGCTCATCGTCGGCATGGTTTGATCCGTCACGACCACATCAAAGTCCCACGGGTGTGCCCGAAACAGATCTAACGCTTCATACGGATTGACGCTCGCCACCACGGCATACCCTAAATAGCTGAGCAATTGCGTCCCCCAGCGCATCAGCATTTCTTCATCATCCACAAACAAGACCCTTCCAGATCCGGTTGGCCAGGCAATCACTTCCTCAGGTTTTTCCGGTACAACCACATCCAAGCGCGGCAGGACTACCGTGAAGATGGTTCCTTCCCCTGGACGACTGGACACGGCAATCACCCCACCGTGATTGAGAACAATCCCATGTACGACGGCCAACCCAAGTCCCGTGCCCTCTCCCGCAGGTTTCGTGGTAAAAAATGGCTCAAAAATTCTCTCCACCGTTTCGAGGGGGATGCCCTTCCCGGAATCACGAATCACCAGTTGAAGATAGGAACCGGCCTTGAGCGTATCCATGCCTGGCATTCCTTCTTCGGTAATACTCTTGTGGCATAAGACGATTTCCAATACGCCTCCCTCTTCCCGCATCGCATATTCGGCATTGGCACAGAGATTCATGATCACTTGTTGGATTTGCGTCGGATCACCATAAATCGCCGTGGATTCAAGTTCTAATGACGTTCGAATATCAATCGAGGAGGGGAAACTGGCACGCACCATTTGCAGGACATCCCTGATCACCAATCGCAGGTCAATCGCCTCTTTATCCTTCTCCGAACGACGGCTAAAGGCTAAAATTTGCTTCACAAGATCACGGGCCCGATTCCCAGCAGCGACCACTTCATTTAAATACGATTTTAAGCGTTCATCCTGGTTGGCATAGGCCATCGCCAATTCAGAATATCCCAAGATCGCACCCAAAATATTATTAAAGTCATGGGCAATTCCACCGGCCAATGTGCCAATCGCCTCCATTTTTTGAGTATGCCGCAACTGCGTCTCGCTCGATTTTAAGGCCTCTTCGGTCCGTTTCCGTTCGGTAATATCCTCACAAGACAGGAACCACACTTGAGGCCCAGGGTGATTGGCGACGGCCTGCACCGTCTCTTTGACCCAAAGAATGGTCCCATCCTTTTTCACTTTCCGAAAATCCGGAATAATCCATTTGGCCGATTCGCGCATCCTCTTCTCCAGACCCGATTGAAACACATGACGATCTTCATGGTAGACCACGGAGAGGACAGAGGTTCCCACTAATTCCTCAACCCGATACCCTAACAATTCCGCCCCATACTGATTCACGGAAAGAATACGTCCCTGACCATCCACCGTAAAATAGATTAACGGGGTCTGATCGTAGAGCGCACGGTACTGGTCCTGGCTTTTTTGGAGATCTTCCTGTGCGCGCTTCCGCTCAAGTTCAGCTCCCGCTCGAGCCGAAAAAATCTGCAAAAGATATCGCCCCTGAAAAGACAGATCAAACGGTCGAGTATCCATGAACGCAAGATTTCCCACGACCTCCTTCTGGGCATTAAAAAGAGGAATCCCATAATACGCCTCAATCGCCAGCCTTTGAATCGTTTCACTGCGAGGAAAGAGTTGTTGGACCCCAGAAGGATGGTCAACAGGGTTACCCTTAAACACCTGCTCGCAAGGGCCCCCGAGACAGTCGTACTCGGATGGAGGCTCAAAGTGATCTTGGTTCCAAAAAGCCAGTGTCCGGGCTTTGCTGTCATTTTTCTCAATCCGCTCTGACAAAAACACCATGGGCACCTGAAGAGCTTTCGCCAATTCGCCGACTAGAACTTCGAAGAAGTTTGGAGAGCCGGGGATCACATTGCCTTTGACAATCGCCTCCAGCGCATCTTCCCATTGTTTTCGTTGTGTAATATCTCGCGAAATCACCACAGCTCGAAGTTCCCCGAGCGCCGTTTGAAACGCTCGCCCGGTGCTTTCAAACCAGCGGTACTCCCCATTCCGATGTCGATAGCGGTACACCGAACAGCCGGAACCTTGTGTCTTCATGCCTTGGCAAAATTCCGCCACCACCTTTTCTCGATCTTCAGGATGAACTGGAGCAAAGACACTCGTGCCAAGCAGATCTGCGGAGCTGTACCCAAGAGATTCTTTGAAATTGGGGCTCACATACAGGAATCGTCCTTCCGCATCGGCTTCCGTAATCAGATCATAGGCATTTTCCATAATGGCCCGGAAGCGTTTCTCTCTCTCCTGAATGGTTAATTCCGCGGCTTTTCGAAACGTTATATCGCGAGCAAATCCCAACACTCCACTTTGACCATTCGGTGAATGCCCAAAGGAATCTTTCGTGACTAAAAACGTTCGCGACACGGATTGCCGTTCCTGGACCTCGACCTCAAATGTCTGGGTCCCCTCACCACGCATCGCTTGGGCGTCTCCCTCGACAAACAACGCATGCTGGTGATGACCAAATAATTCCTGATCGGTTTTTCCGATGACCTCATCCATGGTTTTTTCCATGATCACCGCTCCCGAAGGATTGACCAGGAGGTAACGACCGTCTTGATCCTTGGCATAGACCACATCACTCATTTCTTCAAGGACAGCATCCAACAGAGCATGGTTCCGCTTTGACGCACCTTCAGCCACCTTACGATCCGTGATATCGCGTAAGGTTCCTCCACCTCGAATTAACTTCCCGTTGGCATCAAAGGTTCCCTCGCCCGTGGCCTCAAACCAACGATACCCTCTTGATTTCGTGCGTAAGCGGGACTCCACATGATAGGGAATCCTCTTTTCAACATGATTGGCTAAAGCCTCAAACACATGTTCCCGATCTTCAGGGTGTAACAATTGCTCCCAACTCGCCCTCACTCCTGGAAACTCAGATTCCTCATACCCCAGCAACGCGATAAACTGAGGGGAGTACCAAACCGGACAATCTGGAGAGTCCCAGGGAATATCCGGACGAATTTCAGCCACCCACAATCCTTCACGAGATCCCTGAGAGGCGAAAATGAACCATTCTACTTGCTGACGGAGAACATTCAATTCTTCCTGCACATCACGCTGTTGGTCAGTAGGCGACAGATTGGATTGGAGAGCCTCGCATCTCTGTTTATTGAGACTCGAGGCTTCAGATTCGGAAGACGATTGTTCATGCAACCCTTGGGATGACCCAAGAGAAAGCGTCAGATCTCCGAGGCGCTCCCGATGAACTTCTTCATCGGAAGGAGGAGAAGTCTTTGAAGGATGGGGAGATTCCATGCCATATCTATCCTTGAGAAGCCTAAGAAGACCAGACCCTCAAGGAATGACTCTATGATCCAACACCATGAAATATTTTTGCTGTAATGTCAAGAAAAATACGCAAAAACACCACACCCTCAGACGTAAGTTGGAACAGAGAGATCTCCAGTCAACATATAGAGGCTTCATCTCTGGATCATCGGAATATGGCATGCTAGACTCACCGTTCGTCCACATGCTATCCATTCGCCAACACGCATGAAAAAAGCTGTTCTGACCATCGCCGGTTCTGATTCCAGTGGAGGAGCCGGCATCCAAGCCGATCTCAAATCCATGTCCGCCAATGGTGTGTTTGGGATGTCGGTGCTGACATCCATTACTGCACAGAATACGTGCGGCGTCTCTGCCGTTTTTCATCTGCCTACTTCAATTATTGAGGCGCAACTCGATGCCATCTTCTCCGATATTCCTGTTGCCGTGGCCAAAACCGGTATGCTGGCAACCTCCGACATCATCACCACGGTCAGCCGGAGACTCGCCACGCAACATCTCGAGCACCTGGTCGTCGACCCGGTCATGGTCGCGAAGGGAGGACATCCACTGTTGGAACAGGATGCGATGGCCATTCTGAAAGCCGAATTGCTCCCGCAGGCTTCCCTCCTGACTCCAAATATTCACGAAGCTGAAATGTTATCGGGCCTCTCCATTAAGACTCTGGCCGATGCCAGGGAGGCGGCGAAAGTGATCCATCAATTAGGCTGCACACATGTCCTGATCAAAGGCGGACACCTGCTGGAACAGCCGGGGACCGACTTACTCTATGACGGCCGGTTTTTTCGCATGTATAAGGGTGAATTCATTCAGACCTCTACGACTCATGGAACCGGCTGCACCTTGGCCTCTGCCATTGCCGCCAACCTCGCCAAGGGGAAACCCATTCCTGACGCAATTGAGGCGGCCAAACACTATACCACCGAGGCCATTCGTCACGGCCTCCCACTTGGCCAGGGGCACGGCCCCACCGACCACTTTTACTTTCTTCAATCATAGCGAAGGCGTGGAGACCTCATCGCCCACAGAACGCCATGAGGGGG
Source organism: Nitrospirota bacterium (assembly GCA_029864405.1). GTDB lineage: Bacteria > Nitrospirota > Nitrospiria > Nitrospirales > UBA8639 > Nitrospira_E. The sequence goes on along the minus strand of JAOTTP010000003.1, from coordinate 59,933 downwards.
GAACTGAAACTCCTATCAGCTTTACCAGTTCATCCGGCATCGTGACGACAGGGATTTTCGCTCAGCCAGCTTCCCCAACGAATCGAGCCGTGATCCTGTGTCATGGATTTCCCTCCGATAAAAACAGTCGAACCAATCGGCGGCTCACGGAACTCCTCATTCCCAAGTCCATCGCGACTCTCCGATTCGATTGGTATGGCATGGGTGAATCACCGGAGCCATTAGCGCAATTCGGCATTCAAAAATGTGAGGAACAATTGGAGGCCGCCTTCCGCTTTCTCACCGAAAAAGCCATGAATGCTCTCGGACTGATCGGATCGAGTTTTGGGGGATTCATGGCCATTCTTTCGGCCCCCCGGTTTCCCCAACTACAGGCTCTGGGCCTGAAATGCCCGGTCGTGGATTTCCCTGAAGTACTTCGCCTGGAATTGGGGACCGACGCCATGGACCGATGGAAACGCACCGATCACATTCCTAACATCCTCGGTGGCGACCATCCCATACCGTTGCCGTATTCGTTTTTTGAGGAATGCCTCACCTACAATGGCTACATCTCAGCCTCGCGCATTCAAGCCACCACGCTCATTGTGTATGGCGATCAAGACGAAATTATTCCCGCTCATCAGATTGATCGATTGCTGACTTCTCTCAACGTGCCCAAGCGTTTGCAGCTCATTCCCGGTGCGAACCATCAATTTGGACGGCCTGAAGATTTTCGTCTCATGACCACCCATCTGGCCAAGTGGATGATCGATCATTTGCCTCTCTCGTGATGTGGTAGGACCGGTTTCATGCCTGACTCACCACATGCCAACCGGGAATTATCCCAAGAGCAACTCGAAGTCTTTCGCGTCTTGTATCCGTTATTTAAAGACGAGGTGCTCCGGCGACGGGAATACATGAGCCGGTTGTCGGCATTCCACAATACCGTGTTAGTACTGTTGTTGGTGATGATGGTGATTTCCCCTGGGAACGCCGACCCCGCCATGCGATGGTTGGCCCTTTTCGGAGTGGTCATCCTGTCAGGCTTCGTGGCCTATCTGATTCTCCAACAAGCCACTCGACACCGAATGGCGAAACAACAGTTAATTGAACTCGAGAGAGGAATGGGACTGTACCAAGAAGGCTGGATTTTTTCGGGAAAAACCGCTTATCCTCAACATTGGCAAACCGACTGGCTCGCAGACCGAAGTGTGGCGACGTACCTCACCATCCTCACTATTCTCACAGCCCTGGTCATCTGCGCCATGCACATTCGCCCCTAACCGTCACGTGTCGTTCTCACAGGGAGATACCCTATTCGGCGAAAGGACCGTTCTCATGCTCAAAACGTATCGAGGCATTGCCCCAACCATCGCCACCGGCGCGTTTATCGAAGACACGGCCGTGGTCATCGGCGATGTGGCCATCGGATCGGAATCAAGCGTCTGGTTTCATGCCATCATACGCGGAGACGTTCATTCCATCCGTATTGGCCACCGGACCAATATTCAAGACCTCTGCCTGTTGCATGTTACGCATGATACCCACCCCCTCACCCTTGGCGATGACATCACCGTGGGCCATCATACGGTCCTCCATGGATGCACGATTCATGATCGGGTGCTGATTGGCATGGGAGCCATCATCATGGACGGGGTTGTGATCGAAGAAGACTGTGTCATTGGCGCTGGAGCCTTGATCACCGAGAGAATCCACATCCCCTCAAAGAGCCTGGTCATGGGATCCCCTGCCAAAGTTAAACGCCTGTTGACGGAGGCCGAAGTCCAGTGGATCAAAGAATCCGCCGCGAACTACATTCGATACGCGCAACAGTATGTCGCGGAGCAGAATGAGTAAGGCCGAAATCCCATCATGGGAGTGTTGAAAACAAGTGTTGCACCCTTGGGGATGCTTTTAGCGATGCGTTCTCGCCACTTGGCCATGCTCACATACTCCTCCGTATGCTCCGCTCGCCCAAGCGGCTGCGGCCTTGCTGGACGAGCCTTTTTGAACACTCTCGTATTTTTCCCCGTGCGGGGTTCTGTCACTCATATACTGCTGAAAAGGCAAAATATGAGAAATATTCAACAGCCCCATCATGGAAGTGTTGAAAAGCCTGCCCTGAGCAAAATTGAAGGATCCGCTAGCGTGGGTTCCGGGACCAGTAACATGAAAAAGGTAAATGGTAACCGGTGAGGAGTGAACAGTAAGGGGTAAGGAGTAGGTCGAACAAGAAGACGGGACTTCCCTCGTAGAACTTCGGGACAAGCTTTTCCTTGAGCCATTTTTCTCTTCAATACTTTCCGCTGGTCATTCTTGGCACGGGCTATACCGGACGACGGCTCTATCACCAGGCCTGTGAAGCAGGATGGAACGCCTTCACCACAAGCCGAATGCCGGATGTCCATCTCTCAGATATTTCACCTGAACATCGAATTCATTTCGACCTGACCCAACCTGAAACCTGGCGATCCATTCCCATCCCCGCCCATCTCATCTGGTGTTTTCCCGCCACGCCCTTGAATCTCGTTCAATCCTTCTTCGCCGCTCGCCCCATGGAGTCCGGCAGAATTCTGGTGATGGGAAGCACATCCGCCTATGGCACCAACTGCGGAGCAGTCACGGAACAGACTCCGATCAACACGGACCTTCCTCGGGTTCAGGGGGAAGAATATCTTCGGACACAATTAGGCGCTGTGGTCATTCGACTGGCAGGGCTATACGGGCCAGGTCGACATGTGTTGGATTGGATGAGAAAAGGCAAGATTCGCAATACTCCCAAGTGGGTGAATCTCCTCCATGTGGAAGATGCTGCGGGGATCTGCTTGCAAGCTCTTGAACGAGCTCAGAATGGTGCGACGTATGTAGCCAGCGATGGGACACCACGGACCTGGTCTGAGATTTTCTCAATCGCATCATCAAAGTGGGGCCTTCCCATTTCCCCACCTACGCCCCCTCGAGAAATCGGCAAACAGATCTCCATTCACAAACTCCTCACCGACCTCAACTATACCCTTCGTTTTCCAGATCTGTATCACGCTTTAGACGACATCGAAAGGCATTCATCATCATAAGGGGAGTGTTCAAAAAAAAGCGTCCAGCAAGGCCGCAGCCAAGTTGGCACGCGGAGCGTACGGAGGAGTACGTGAGCATGACAACGCGGCGAGAACGCTGCTGGCGGACTTTTCAACACTCCCCTCATTGCTCTCAACTGCCGTGCAATGGTATCGGGGCGCGTAAATCTGGTGAAAACATCAATTATTCAATAGCCCCACGAGAGCAAATCAACCTCAGTGGCGAAATGGGCGTTCCTAGCGAAAAAATGCCACAAGAGAATACACCACCACCCCGTTATTGACGGCATGCGCCAGCATGCCAGGGATCACACTCCCGGTCCGTTCGTAGGCCCAGGCCCACAACAACCCACTCCACAAGACGGTCAGAAACGCGATCACCCCATAGCCATGCGCCAAGGCGAAGATCAACCCACTCCCGATCATGGATAGTGGAAAACTGAATTTGGTTCGGAGGGTCGTAAAGAGAATCCCCCGAAAAATGAGTTCTTCGAAGAATGGAGCCAGAAGGACAAAGTCAATTGTGGTTTTCACCAGTTCAATCTGCGTTCCCCAAATCAGCTGTGGGACAAACCATTCGGACCAATGCACAGAAGACTGAAAGGCCTCTCCCCCGAGCACAATTAACCAGTCCCCAACCAGCCCAAGCGTCACCAACATCACCACTAACGGCAGGCTGGACTTCAAGCGTTGCCATACATGCGAACAGCCCACCACCTGCAACAACGAGCGTTGCCTCGGTCGACACAACAACACCGAGGTCAGAATGACGGCAGGAAGATACAGCAAGGCAATCCCATAATCTTCAAGAATTTCTATGCCATTAGGCATGACTGCCACCAAACCCATCAACACAATCGTTAGAGCTCCTCCCCGCGCTAAAACGGCCATCCCTTCACGGAATGTCCAAGGAACACGGATTTCGGCCAAGTCGGTTTGGCTCTGTGACGCCCTGCCTGTCAGGCGAGCAAAACCAAGACGGAGAAGCAAGACCACGCCAATCCCAATCACGACGAGTTCACCGACGACCAGCACACGCCATTTCCATAATGGTGGGTCGGTCAACTGATACTCTTGCGATTGAAGATTGGCCTGCAAACCTCGATCGCCGGCCTGATCGGCCAATCGTTGCGCCAGATGAAAGTAAAACCAATTCGTGGGGACTTCTTCAGCCAACCTCGCTTGCAAGAAACCATACTCAGCAGGCGACGTTTCACCATGAACATACCCCACTTCCAACAACCAACGAAAAAGAGCACGCGGATGACTCTCCCTTTCCCAATCGGCCACTAACCGACTAAGTTGATCCGTCAAACCCGCTTCTCCATAGATCATTCCCAAATACAATCCATCCAACGGCCCGGATTGTTCATCAACCCTTTCTTCATACCACTGCCGGATTTGTTCTTGCGTCTCCCCATCTTGTCCCCCCAAACGGTACATCACTTGTTCAAACGACGAGAGTTCAGGCAAACGAGATTCAAAACCCAGCATTCGGCTGGCAATCCGTTCAAGATCACGGCTTTCAGGTGAAGCCAGGCGCACATCATCAGAAAGAGTCACCGCCCAAAACAACAATCCCATTCCAGCTGCACACACCACCAAACACACGGCGGTCAGCAAACGGGAAAAATGGATTTCTCCTTGAAGATCTGGGCGGGAATGGGACTGAGGATCAACCGGTTGTTCTGATTCCATGATCATGGTTCACAGGTACGAGGAAATTTCGCTTCCGTCAAAGACCAGGGACGATACCATGATCTCCAGGTTACGTGCTCAATATTGACGCAGCTTGGCATTACCAGCATCACATGCGCCAAGAGCGTCGTATTCTGTATTCTTGGATGTTAATGGTATGGCGCCTGCGGCGCGGTCGAAAAGTAAAGCCCATTACAGAGCCATGCCGAGGGCCACTGGTTTTGCGCCCTGTTGCCGAAGGTAGGGTCGCGCCCTTCGGGACGCCGCCAGCAATTAGGCCTCTGCCGCCTGGACGAACCCCGGCATCATTTCTTTCATTCCTTAAAAGCTTTCTAGCCTATGGTAATGGCCCATTTCCGTCCGCCAGCACATACCCCTAACTTGGATTATCCGATACAATAATAGAAAAGGACTATACTTTACGCCTAAATCGATGGAAGTTCTTCAATACCGCAACTGAAGAGGAGGAAATTATTGGTGTGGAGTTTTTTTAAACGACAGCAAAATGGTCAAAGTTCCTCGCAAGACATCGGCCCCTATTCCAATTACCGGATGGCCGTCCGATTAGAACTGACTCAACGGACCGGCGTCTTCGCCCAATTAGCCACTGCCATCGCCGAAGAAGGCGCCAGTTTGGGCGCCTACGATATGGTTTCGGCCACTCGCACCAAGGTGATCCGTGATATTACTCTGGATGTCCAAAGTGAAGAACATGGCGAACGGGTCCTGAAACGGCTGAATACGTTGTCCGATGTCCGGGTTATCGCTTCATCGGATCGAATTTTCCTGATGCATTTAGGTGGAAAAATCCGGGTGGAAAGCAAGTTTCCCGTGAAAACCAGAAATACCTTGTCCATGGTCTATACGCCTGGAGTCGGGCGTGTCGTCAAAGCGATTGCCGCGGATGAGAAAAAAGCCTATTCCTTTACGACGAAAAGTAACAGCATTGCCGTCGTGACGGACGGATCGGCCATTCTGGGCTTAGGAAATCTCGGCCCCCTCGCGGCCTTGCCAGTCATGGAAGGCAAAGCGATGTTGTTTCATCAATTTGCCGGAATCGATGCCTGGCCTCTCTGTCTCAATACCCAGGATTCGGAAGAGATTATCCGGACGGTGCTAGCCATTTCTCCCTCATTTGGAGGCATTAATCTGGAAGACATCAGTGCCCCTCGATGCTTTGACATTGAGCGCCGGCTGCAAGCCGAGCTGGATATCCCGGTCATGCATGATGATCAGCATGGAACGGCTGTGGTCATCCTTGGCGCGCTTCTCAATGCATTAAAAGTCACCCGGCGATCCATCAATGACGTTTCAGTGGTGGTTATTGGATTGGGGGCGGCCGGCACCGCCTGTTGTGAATTGCTCCTGGGAGCCGGAGTCACCCGGCTCAAGGGATGCGACAAGCAGGGCCTCGTGTTGAATCGACCGGTGGAAGAGCTTCTGCCGCATCGCCATACTCTTCGCACCCTCATTCAGTATGATCAGCCGACGGGAACCGTTCAGGACGCACTGAAAGACGCCCATGTGGTCATCGGTCTTTCCAGTGCCAATATTTTAAAATCCGAAGACTTAGCTCTCATGGCCAAGGATCCCATTGTGTTTGCGTTAGCCAATCCTGACCCGGAAATTCTACCGGACGCGGCCATTCCCCACTGTCGCGTGTATGCCAGCGGGCGATCGGATTATCCCAATCAATGCAACAACCTCTTGTCGTTTCCCGGCATCTTTCGTGGAGCCCTTGACGTGCAAGCCAAAACGATTAATGAACCGATGCTCATTGCTGCGGCTCATGCCCTCTCGAAGATGATTCCTGACTCCGCGCTCAGTGAGGAATATATTATTCCCAGCGTGTTCGACAAACAGGTGGTTCCTAAAGTCGCCAAGGCTGTCTCTCAGGCGGCAATTGAGTCCGGCGTGGCCCGCCGAACGAAAAAGGACATGGAAGAGGAGAAGGAGATGTAAAACAGCGCGAGACGGTGGCTAAGGAGAGAAGCGGTATCTATTTCAACGTATCCCAAAGTAGAATACTTATTCCGAGTGGCCACAGATAATAAGAGAACAAATGGAAGTGATCCTGTCTGACAAGTTTGATGATCAACGAAATTGATCCATACCCCACTAAAGCTGCCACCACCATTCCCACCACATAGACGCCGATCGGTTCATGAATCTGACCCATTCCTTTCCCAATTTCCAAGATCGTCGCCCCCACAATGGCGGGCATGGAAATCAGCAGCGAAAACCGAGCCGACAATTCACGATCCAAGCCCAACAGCACTCCACTGGCAATGGTTGATCCGGATCGGGAAATCCCGGGAAAGACGGCCACACCTTGCACAATGCCAATCGCCAGTGCATCCCGAATGCCCATGTCCTGAATGCCACGAGCACTGCTTCTTCCTCGTCCCAACCAGAGAATCACTCCGGTGAACAGCAACATGACGGCCACGACGGAGGGCTGAACCAGGGTTTCAAGACCGATGGATCGAATGCCTAATCCAATGATCGCCGTGGGAATGGAGGCGAGCAGGACATAATGAATCGTCCGCCGTTCAAATCCCTGGAACAGACTGCCTTGCGTGGTGGTCCATCCGACATAGCCCAAGCCCAAAGTAAGGAGATCATGACGAAAATACACCAGGATCGCCGTCACCGTAGCAAGATGCAACATAATGTCATACAACAAGTTCGTCTCACTAAAATGGCCAAACCAATGTTGGGCCAGGACTAAATGTCCGGAAGAGGATACCGGGAGGAATTCCGTGAGTCCTTGAATAACCGCAAGCACCACCGCTTCGATGTAGCCCATCGTTTATGAATACCTTTCTTTCACCTGATGATCCACAGAAGATGATTCACAGAACAGAGGACGACCCCTAGCCTTTCCACTGACTGGCAAAATCACGTACGCCTTCTTCCCAGGATGGCAATTGAATCAAGGGATCTTGTACAGACGTGAGCACGGCATAAGCGGGCCGTCTGGCCGGGCGAGGAAATTGAGCGGTGGGGATGGGCACAACCGCTGTCTGAATGCCCAACGCCTGATAGAGCGCTTGGGTCAATTCGTACCAACTGGTTCCGCCGGTACCGGCTATGTGATAGGTTCCAAACGCATCGGTCTCGCCTAACTGGAATACCGCCTGAGCGAGATGAGGGGCAAAGGTGGGTGACCCATACTGGTCGCTCACGACTTTAACCACCTCTCGTCCAGCCATTCGACAAATCGTATTGGCAAAGTTCTTTCCAACGGTGTGATAGAGCCAAGCCGTCCTGACAATAAAATGCCGGGGATTCGCGACCCGCACCGCCTCTTCACCGGCTAACTTACTGTGTCCATAGACACCTAACGGATTCGTGCGATCGAATTCATGATACGGCCGATTCTGCCGACCATCAAACACATAATCGGTGGAAAAATGGATAAGAGTCATTCCCATATTATTCGTCACCACGGCAAGATTCTTCGGGCCCAGGGCATTGCCCCGGTATGCGGCATCCTGCTTGACTTCCGCCTCATCTACCTGCGTAAAAGCTGCCGCATTGATCACGATGTGTGGTCGTAGCTGATCAAGAGCTTTCTTGACCTCATCAAACTGAGTGATATCCAGATCCTGGAGGTCCCAGGCCGTGACCTCGTGGTCGGCATATTGCCGTTGTAGCGCCTGGCCTAATTGCCCTTGAGCCCCTGTGATTAAAATTCGATTCTGCCTCATGGCCGATAATCCGGAAGTTGGTCGCACAGGTCGTCGAGTAACTGCCCAGCAGCATCCTTCGTGGAGAGAAGTGGACGTTCGATCGGCCATTGAATGCCAATACGTGGGTCATCCCATCGAATGGTCACATCACCACCAGGCGCATAGACATCGGTACATTTGTACTCCACTTCCGCCACCTCGCTGAGGACACAAAATCCATGGGCAAAACCCGGAGGAAGATAGATTTGTCTGAAATTCTGTGCCGATAAGGTCACCCCCACCCACGAGGCAAAAGTCGGGGACCCCTGACGAATGTCGACCGCGACGTCAAAGATTTCCCCCCGGATCACGCGAACTAACTTCCCTTGAAGGCGAGTCAGTTGAAAGTGAAGACCACGAAGCGTTCCTTGGACTGACGATGAACAATTATCCTGCACAAATGGAAGCAGAATCCCTGCCTCCTGATACTTTTGAACATGATACGTTTCTAAAAACCATCCGCGTTGATCGCGATAGACATCAGGCTCGACTATGAGCACCCCCGGCAGCTGGGTTGGGAGAAATTTCATAACCGGTTATGACTGTCTCTGATTCACCAAATGCAGCAAGTATTGCCCGTACCCGTTGTCTTTCATTTTCGTAGCCACACGCAACACATCGCCTGCCTGAATGTACCCCATCTTGTAGGCGATCTCTTCCGGGCAGGAAACCATTAACCCCTGTCGTTCTTGTAACACTTGAATATAATGGGCCGCTTGCATGAGGGATTCGTGAGTTCCCGTATCCAACCAGGCAATGCCTCGCCCTAGCACCTGAACATGCAGAGATCCGGCCTCTAAATAGGTTCTATTCACATCAGTGATTTCTACCTCTCCTCTCGCCGAAGGCTTGAGAGAATCGGCAATGGCCACAACCTGATTGTCATAAAAATATAAACCGGTCACTGCATAGGGTGACTTGGGATGGGCAGGCTTTTCTTCCAGGCTGGTGGCTTGCCCGCGATCATTAAAGGTCACCACTCCGTATCGTTCCGGATCCCGAACCTGATAGGCAAAGACTTGCGCCCCCGAGGCCTGGGAGGCCGCTTCTTGAAGATAGCGAGACAGCCCATGCCCATAAAAAATATTATCACCAAGAATAAGCGCCACTCGATCTTGCCCGATAAACTCACGCCCAATTACAAAGGCTTGGGCGATTCCTTCCGGTCGTGGTTGGACTTGGTAGAGGATCGTGAGCCCGAGATGACTGCCATCTCCTAACAACCGGACAAACCCTTCCTGCTCATGCGGGGTCGTAATCACCAGAATTTCGCGGATTCCAGCAAGCATGAGGGTCGACAATGGATAATAGATCATCGGTTTATCAAAAACCGGCATGAGTTGTTTGCTGACCGCGTGGGTCAAGGGATAAAGTCGAGTTCCCGATCCGCCCGCTAAGATGATTCCCTTCATCGTGCCCCTTTGCCTCCCAATGTCTTCATCATGCTCATGTCACCTTGCCATACGACAGAACGTCCCTGCCCCTATGTCGAGGGGACGGAGGCTAACCCGAGTCGTTCCCGTTGATAGGAGTTCGCCGTCACGGTCTGACACCATTGGCGGTTGGCGACGTACCATTCAATGGTCCGCCGCAAGCCAGACTCAAAAGAGTGGCGTGGGCTCCATCCCAATTGCGATTGGACCTTGGTGGTATCAATTCCATAACGAAAATCATGCCCGGGACGGTCAGCCACAAATACTTTCAGGTCTGTATATCGTGTGATGCCACGTTGAGAGAGGGAAGGATTCGAACCACTGGGCGCAACATCTTCCAAAATCCGGCATAGAGCTTCGATGACATCAAGATTCGATCGCTCCGACCGTCCTCCCAGGTTATATTTTTCCCCAGGCGTGCCTTCCAGAAGAACCAGGAGGAGGCCCTCACAATGATCTTCAACAAACAACCAGTCCCGTATATTCTGCCCGTTCCCATAAATCGGAAGCGATCGGCCTTCTAGCGCATTTAACACCATCAATGGAATGAGTTTTTCAGGAAATTGATAGGGACCATAGTTATTGGAACAATTGGTCATCAGCGTGGGAAGACCATAGGTGTGATAGAAGGCGCGCACCAAATGATCTGCGCTGGCTTTCGACGCCGCATACGGCGAGTTGGGTGCATAGGGCGTGTCTTCGGAGAACAACCCGGTCGGGCCCAACGTGCCATACACTTCATCAGTCGAGACATGCAGGAACCGAAACTGCTGTTGATGGTCCACAGCACGGTGCTTCAGGAAACGCCGCACCACGTCTAACAACACCAGCGTTCCCGTGACATTGGTATGAATAAAGGGATACGGGTCGTCAATCGACCGGTCCACATGCGATTCAGCTGCAAAATTCAACAACCACCGGGGAGAAAATGAATCCATGACTCTGGTCATTTCTTCCGCATCGGCAATATCTGCCTGGATAAAATCTAGACGAGGATGGTCCCACAATCCATCAAGATTTTCTCGATGGCCCGCATAGGTCAACTTGTCCACCACCACGATCCGTGCCTCGGTCTTGTGAAGGGCCATCCGAACGAAATTGGCGCCAATAAAGCCAGCGCCTCCGGTCACGATCATGGTCTCCATGATTCAATACGCTCCAATTGATAGAAGCCGTGGGGACAAGACAGGAAAAACCCTGGTGGGATATCGGAAGGACTCCCTACTCAACCGTGACACTCTTGGCAAGATTTCTCGGACGGTCAATATCGACCCCTCGCAACACCGCGATATGATAGGCCAACAGTTGCAGCCCCACGGTAAACAGAATCGGGGTCAAGAGCGGATGGACAGCAGGGATCGCAAACACGTGATCGGCAACCTGATCCAAGCCATGATCCCCTTCGGTCACAAACGCAATCACGGGGGCACTTCTGGCTCGCACTTCCATTAAATTGCTGACAGACTTTTCATAGAGCCGATCTTTCGGCGATAACACGACCACGGGCATGTCTTCATCAATCAACGCGATTGGGCCATGCTTCATCTCTCCCGCCGCATACCCCTCTGCATGAATATAGGAGATTTCTTTGAGTTTCAAGGCACCTTCCAACGCAATGGGATAATTAATGCCCCGACCCAAATACAAAAAATTTCGTTTTTGATAATACTGATTGGCAATGGCTTGAATGGCCGCCTCTTGCTTGAGAATATGCTCGACCTGGCCGGGAAGCAGGAGGAAATGATCCAACCACCACCGTCCTTCCTCCGCACTTAACGTGCGACGAACCCGTCCCACATGCAAGGCTAATAAATATAAGGCAATCACCTGCCCGGTAAAGGCTTTCGTGGAGGCCACGCTAATCTCAGGGCCACATCTCGTGTAAATCACCCCATCGGCTTCGCGAGCCAGAGTGCTCCCCACCACATTCACAATGGCCAGGACACGCGCCCCTCGGTGTTTGGCTTCCCGTGCCGCCGCCAATGTATCCGCCGTCTCGCCTGATTGTGAAATAGCAATAAACAAATCGTCTTTTTGAATCATGGGCTCCCGATATCGAAACTCCGAACCGATATCCACCTGAACGGGTCGTCGAATCATTTCTTCGAATAAATATTTCCCGACGAGCCCTGAGTGCCAGGACGTCCCACACGCGACAATCCAGATTCGCCTGGCGTTGAGCAACTCCTCGTCAGTCATGGCCAGATCGGGAAGATCCGCTTCTCCCGTTTCATACTGAAACCGGCCCCGAAGGGTATCCATGATGACTTGAGGCTGTTCGTGAATTTCTTTCAACATGAAATCCGGATAGCCCCCTTTTTCAGCCGCCTCAGCATCCCAGTCAATGGTGACCGGGTTAAAATCTTTCGGTTTGCCGTCCGGATCCAAAAGGGTGATACCGGAGCTTTCTAAAATGGCCACATCTCCGTCTTCGAGAAACACCACTTCCCGAATATGCGCTAAGAGAGGAGTGACATCAGAGGCCAAAAAGGCTCCTTTTTCATTTTGACCAATGACCAGGGGACATCCTGAACGACTGACGACAATCCGCCCCGGCTCAGCCAACGACATCACGGCGATGGCATAGCTGCCGTGTAAGTCATGAGCAATGAGCCTGACCGCCTCTTGAAGCCCATGCCCTTTTTTTGTAAGCGAGGATAATAAGTGCGCAATGACCTCCGTGTCGGTTTCAGACTCGAATCGATAGCCTTCTAATTCCAATCGATGGCGGAGGTCTAGAAAATTTTCAATGATGCCGTTATGGACGAGGACGATCTCTCCCGAACGGTGAGGATGGGCATTTTGTTCAGAGGGACGACCATGTGTGGCCCAACGAGTATGACCGATACCTGTCCTTCCGGCGACGGCCCCGTTTTGCAAGACCGCTTGGAGATTCGTGAGCTTGCCCACGCTCCTTCGAATCGTCAACTCTCCATTATGTTGAATCGCGATCCCTGCGGAGTCGTACCCTCGATATTCCAGCCGTTGTAGCCCGGCCACTAAAATAGGGGTCGCTGATTCTCCTCCGACATATCCAATAATTCCACACATAACTTAACGCTCCTTACATCTCATCATTCTTCCAACATGTATTGGGAAGATCGGGATGGTATCGATCAGTGATTGCCACGCTGGAAACACATGAGCCCAGCCAGACATCGCTTGCCTTCGATCACCAAGAATGGCCACTAAACAGAGTCTTTTTGTCGTTGAGGATTAAGCCGGGGTGACGACTCAGGGTCACCCTGCTGTTTGGCCTTGGCATTTGGAGCTGAGGAAGCCAGAATTTCACGCCGTTTGGCTGCCGCACCTTCCTTGTTGATTTGCGCCACTCGAGAAATTCCTAATGCATTTGGCGGAACATTTTTCGTGACGGTGGTCCCTGCCGCAATCAACGCCCCTTCCCCTATCGTGACCGGCGCAATTAATTGCACATCGCTCCCAATAAACACATTGTCCTCAATCCGTGTCTGGGCCTTTCCAAATCCATCGTAATTACACGTAATGGTCCCGGCACCGACATTCACATTCCGGCCGATCACGGTATCTCCGAGATAACTCAAATGATTGACCTTGGACCCTTCTCCAACTTCCGTGTGTTTCAATTCAACAAAGTTGCCAATTTTTCCTTTTCGATGAATGAGGCTACCCGGACGCAAATGCGCAAATGGACCAATGACCGCCCCCTCTTCTACCGTGGCTTCCAGAAGCACGCATGAATCCTGAATAACGACATTATTGCCAACCAGGGAGTTGTTCAGCCTCGAATTGCTGTGAATAATGCAATTGTCCCCAATGACGGTACGACCCTCAAGCATCACTCCAGGATACAGACTGGTATCTCTTCCGACCTCGACCCCCTCGTCAACGATCACACGATCCGGATCCAGCAGGGTGACCCCTGCCAACATGAGACGCCGGCAAATTCGTCGTCGCATTTCTTTCTCGGCGACAGCCAGATGCTCCCGCGTATTAATCCCAGTGGTCTCCAAAGAGTCATTCGTCACCCATGCCACGACTTTCAGACCTTGCTGAACGGCCATTTGAATAATATCGGTGATGTAATATTCCCCTTGGGCATTTTGCGGGCGCAATTGGCTCAACGCCTTCCCAAGAAAGCCGGCTTCCACGACATACGTCCCAACATTAATCTCCGAGATGTTGCGTTCTTCCGCTGAGGCATCTCGATCCTCGACGATTCGACGGACCTCGCCTGATGGCCCGCGAACCACACGCCCGTATCCACGGGGTTCGGGGATGACCGTCGTTAAGAGGGTAAGGCTTGCCTCCTCAGATTGATGATAATCAACCATCGAAGTCAGGGTGTCCTGCGTTAATAAGGGGGTATCTCCATTGAGAATCAAGAATTGGTCCGCCTGCCTTGAGTCGTTCCGGGTACACACAGGATACGCCTGTTGAACGGCATGTCCCGTCCCCAATTGTTTCTCCTGGATCACCACTTCAAACGGTTCAAAATTGGCTTTTTCTTGTTCGAGGTAAGTCTGGACCTGTTCCGATCCATGGCCAACCACAATGGCGACAGTCCGGGTCGCCACTTGCCTGGCTAAGGTGGCGGCATACCACAGCATGGGACGACCGGCAACACGATGCAAGACTTTGGGCAAAGCCGACTTCATCCGGGTTCCTTGTCCAGCAGCCAGAATCATTGCGGCCGTGTTTTTTTTACCACTCATCACGCCTGTCATGCCTTTGGTCAAAGGTCTGTCATTTATGGGGTTTGGACTTTTGGTGAGTCCTTGAGAGTCATTCTATCCCGTTTTTCGGCAATTTCAATGCTAGAGGGTTTTTCCGGCGGAGAATAGAACCCGCCTGAAACAATAAGCTTCATGGCTTCCTCGACTCCCATATCGACAGGAATAATTTCACTCTCGGGAACCAGAAGAAAATACCCAGAGGTGGGATTCGGGGACGTGGGAACAAACACATGGACCAGAGGCTCTGGAGCCAGACTCTGGATTTCTTCTCGAGTCTCCCCGGTGACAAACGACAAACAATAGTGTCCGTCTTTAGGAAATTGAATCATGACCACTTTGTTATATTTTTCACGTTGTTTGAAGGACAAAATATCCATCATCGACTTCAATGTGGCATAAATACCGCGGACGACCGGGACGCGATCTAAAAATTCTTCCCACCGGACGACCAATCGTTTTCCCAAAAAATTTGTGGCAAAGACCCCGGCAGAAAAAATCAACAGCAATAATGCCAATATACCCAGACCGGGGAAGTAATAATCCGGCAACACCAAGTCCGCTAATGCCGTGCCAAGAATACTATCCACAGTCACAAACAGGGTTTTTAAAATGAGGATCGTTCCCCAAATTGGGGTAATCACCAACAGGCCTGTCAAGAAATAGCGTTTGAGGGAAGCGCGAAGGGTATTCATGAAAAATTTGCCTTATACCTGCCAACAGAGCAGGCACGGTCAATACGAGGGAGGAAGGAAGGCACCGCAATACTATCGTATCTTACAATCAGGACTGGACTCCTGCAAGACTTTTCTTGCGAATTTCAATGACTTAGACTAGGATCGATCAGAATAAATCCCCATGAAACCGAGAACCCACATAAAGGAAAAACGGGACCTGCCTTCCGGGTTATTCATCACCTTCGAGGGCACAGAAGGTTCCGGGAAAACCACGCAATGCCGCCGGTTGGCACGAGCACTTCGTGCTCAAGGCTATCAGGTCTTAGAAACTCGCGAGCCCGGGGGAACTCCATTGGCCGAGGCTATTCGTCGGCTTCTGCTTTCCCACTCCAAATCGAAATCCAACAATGAAACCATTACTCCGGAATGTGAAACAGCCCTGATCCTGGCTGCTCGATCCCAACATGTGGCTCATGTGATTCGGCCGGCTCTCGCAAAAGGCATGATTGTGCTGTGTGACCGGTTTTTTGATTCAACTCTGGCCTACCAGGGATATGGACGACACCGTGATATCACATTCCTGAACCTTTCCCATCAATTCGCGACTGAAGGACTGACTCCCCACCTCACGTTTCTCCTCGATCTCCCGACCCAAGAGGGGTTGGCCAGACGACAACAGGCCAAGCACCAAAATCGACTTGATCAGGAATCCTTGGATTTCCACCAGCGAGTGCGTCGAGGCTTCATCGCCCTCGCAAAACAGCACCCCCAACGCATTCAAAAATTGGATGCCAGGCAATCGCCTGATATCCTGATCACCCGCATCGCGTCAACGATGACACACCTCCTTCAGACGGTGCCATCAACACGCCTCGCTCACGCAACCCTTCAACCTATCCGCACCATCAAGCGAGTCCAGACGAAAGGGGGCCCTCAACATGGCGTTTCGAGATCTCGTCGGGCATCAACGACCCATTAAATGGCTCCAAACAGCGGTCTCCACCAATCATCTGGGACATGCCTACCTGTTTCACGGAGAACCGACCATTGGGAAACGACTCACCGCGATCGCCCTTGCACAATATCTGCATTGTGAGGCACCACAGGACGCGCCAACGCCTGATGCCTGCGGCCTCTGCCGATCATGCCACCAAATTGCACAGGCCACCCACCCTGACTTTTTGTTGGTTCAACCTGAAGATACGCAAAAACAAAATCCAAAAATTACCATCGATCAAATTCGCGACATCGAACATCTGGTCATTTATCGTCCTCTCCTGGGGTCTCATAAAATATGCCTCATTGATCAGGCTGACTCCATGACCACGGAAGCGGCCAATGCCTTGCTCAAGACACTGGAGGATCCGCCGGACCATTGCCTCTTTCTCTTGATCACCAGCCGTCCGGAACACCTCTTGGCCACGATTCGCTCTCGATGCATTACGCTGCGATTTGCGCCTCTTCCCTCTGCCAGCATTTATGAATTCCTGAGAGACCGGACGGACAGGGAAGCCTCGGATGCCCGGTTAATCGCGGCATTTGCGGAAGGCCGGTTGGGTGCAGCCTTGTCTTGTGACCCCACAGAATTGAAGGTCAAACTCCGTCAGTACTGGGCTCTGTTATTCGGGGAACACACCGCGTCGGCTTCACGGGTGATGGATATGAGTGAAGGGCTGGTCAAATCCAATCAAGTCCAGGAAGCGATTCATTGGTTTTGGGCAGGGCTCAGGGACTTGCTGTTGCTCACCCTGGATCCTTCCTTGTCTCCCACGCTGTACCAAGACCAGGAGACCGCTCTTCGCCGGTTGGCCCAACAGATCACCCCTTCTTCTCTTCTGGCCTTGATCCAGGAACTCAACCAACTCGAGCGAGGGCAACAACGAAATCTCAATGTGCAAATCGGCTTAGAGCAATTTTTCTTTCATCTCCACGACCAATTGGAATTATCACATTCACCGGAGCTCGTCTAACCATCAATTGCCTGCTTACCCCAGTTCTGCGACCACCCAGTCGTTTTACACATGAGGGTTCGAAGCCAACAGAGGAAGTATTCGTCATGTCCAACACGTTTTACGTCACCACGCCTATTTATTATGTCAACGATGTGCCTCACATTGGGCACGCCTATACCACCATTGCCGCCGATGTCCTAGCCCGATTTTATCGGTTAACAGGACATGAGGTTTTTTTTCTCACCGGGTTGGACGAACATGGGCAAAAAGTCCAACAGGCTGCAGCCAAGGCCGGTATCGATCCGCAAACACATTGTGACCGCCTCGCGCCGAAGTTCAAGAATCTCTGGTCGCAATTGCATATCTCCAACAATGGGTTTATTCGCACCACCGATCTCCAACATCAGGCCATCGTGCAACGGCATCTCCAAGCCCTCTACAACAAAGACTTAATCTATCAGGCCGAATACACCGGCTGGTATTGCACCTTTGACGAGCGATTTTGGACAGAAAAGGATGTGGAGAACGGCTTATGCCCCGATTGTCGCCGACCAGTGGAACAGGTCAGTGAACGAAATTACTTTTTTCGCATGAGTCAATTTCAGAACCGGTTAATGGAGCATATCCAGAAACATCCTGACTTCATTCAGCCGGACTCCCGTCGCAATGAGGTCTTAGGATTTCTGCAAAAGCCACTTGAAGATCTATCGATTTCCCGACCAAAATCCCGGTTATCCTGGGGCGTCGAATTGCCATTTGACCGGGAGTGCGTGGCCTATGTGTGGTTTGACGCCTTAGTCAATTACCTGTCAGCCCTTGAGTACGTCTCCCCTACTCCCAGCTCCTCAAAGTTTTGGCCCGCGTCGCTCCACCTGGTCGGAAAAGATATCCTGACCACCCATGCCGTGTACTGGTCGACCATGTTGATGGGCTTGGAACTGCCCCTCCCTCAATCCATCTTTGCGCATGGCTGGTGGACCGTGAATGGGGAAAAGATGTCAAAAAGTCGAGGGAATGTCGTTGATCCCTATACCATGATAGAAGAATTCGGCGCTGATGCCTTTCGCTATTTCCTCTTGAGGGAAGTGCCATTCGGCCAGGATGGAGATTTCTCCATCACGGCATTCGGTAGCCGGTACAACGCGGAATTAGCCAACGATCTTGGCAATCTCCTGTCCCGCACCCTCACGATGCTGGCGAATTTCTCCAACAATACCGTCCCTCAACCTGACGCCCAACACGAAACCGATCAGGAGCGCCAACTCCAGCATGCGGCTTCATCCCTTTTCCCTTCCATTGACGCGCACCTTCGCCACTTAGAATTTAATCGCGCACTGGAAACCACGTGGGGCTTGGTCCAGTCAGCCAATCAATATATCGACAAAACCGCTCCGTGGATGTTGGCCAAAGATCCTGCGAACACCCCTCGCCTTCACACCGTCTTATTTCATCTCACGGAGGTCTTGCGATTTCTCACGTTGGCGGTATATCCCTTTATGCCAACCATCGCCGAAACGATGAAGGCCCGCCTGGGGTTGTCGACCAATTTTTCCACACCCGTGTTGCAAGAATTTCCTCGTTGGGGTGCATATAGCTACAGCGGGCAGACCTGTAAAGGCGCTTCGTTATTTCCCAGAAAAGATTCCCGTCCATCGGACTCCCAAAAGAGCCCGGAACAGAAAACGACCATTCACCCGAGCACGCCAAACATGGACACACCTCAGCCCTCTCAACCGACCCAACACCAACCAGCACCAAGCGACGTGACACAGATCGGCATTGCGGATTTCCAAAAAGTCCAATTGAAGGTGGCAAAAGTCTTAGCGGCGGAACGTGTCCCGAAGTCTGAAAAACTTCTCAAGCTCCAGGTGGATATCGGCACAGAACAGCGTCAAATTGTGGCTGGAATAGGGAAAAAATATGCCCCGGAAGAATTGATCGGCCGAACCATTGTCGTCGTGGCCAATCTCAAGCCGGCCAAATTGATGGGGATTGAATCACAAGGCATGGTCTTAGCCGCAGGAGATCAAGAGGTCCTCGAACTTCTCAATATGCCTCACGAGATCCCTGCCGGGACACGAATCAAATAATGCCTTCTGCCCTACTCCCCCTCGGAGATGAGCGCCAGGCCTCTCTCTCGACTATTCCAGAAAGGCTTTGGCCCAACGCCCATTAGAGTGAAGCCGCGTTGAGCCACCACCTTCGACACGGCTCAACACCGGCGCTCCACAGGTGGAGCGTCAACTCCACCCTTGACCATGGGTAAGGTGTTTCATTCTGCCTTCAGCAACACCCCATAAAAAGTAAGTGGGAACCCATCGTCAAGCTATGCACTCTCATCATCCCCACACGCCGAGAAAACTCACCACAAAAAGCCTTGTAGTTATTCATCCCCCTCGCCTCAACCTTCTCCGTCATGCCCGACATCCATTATCGGGCATCCATCTTTACTACTGATAGAAGGGACGGGAGATAGCGGCCAGCAGAGCAAATGAAGAGGTTCCACATGCCCACCACCTGCAGGTCAGCCAACCGTATTTGGGGTCATATTTGGGGTCAGACATGAGTATTGACTTTTGAGAGATGATCACCGCACCCAACGTGAAACTATGTCCCTCGAAGAAGGGACAGTCTCCAACATGTGTCGGGCATGACGACTGGGAGGGGATTTTGCTGGCCCTACGTGGGTTCGCTTGGGGCACAGATCCTTCGCGGAGCCCTTGTCCTGAGCGAAGTCGAATGGATCAGGATGACAATGGGGAGAAGGGATCAGGATGACAACAGAGTATGGGGTCGGGAGTCGTGCTTCTGCATAGTCCTCCGTGAAGGATGGGAGTTTCCCCTTTATCCCATGTCTATCAGCTATGAGCTGCCCTCGAATTGGAGTGGGAGGGACTTCTTCTTTTCGGTTTTCTCTGGTCTCGATCGGTTGAGAGAATGAAGATGGATGCCCGATAACAACTGTCGGGCATGACGGAATGGGGAGGGCGTTTTGGTGACCCTGCGTGGTTGCGCTTGGGGCACAGATCCTTCGCCGGGAATCCGGAGAAAGCGAAGATGGATGCCCGATTACTACTGTCGGGCATGACGGAATGGGGAGGGTGTTTTCGCTGCCCCTACGTGGTTTTGCTTTGGGCACAGATCCTTCGCCGCTGGCTCATCTATGAAAGTTTTGTCAAGTGCTAACCTGTATGCCGTCACCTAACCCCATGCTGTTAGCCCTACCTCTCCCTGTCAGCGCCCCTTGTCGCCTCCCGATCATCTCGGACTCATCTATTCGCCGTCTCGAGCGGCAGAGAATCATGTCACCACGGTGTCGCAATCAGGATACGGGGCTCAAGGGCCCCATGAGCACCACGCGCTTACCGTGGTGTGGACGACGTCGGGGCCCGATAGGGCTCGCCCTTGGTCAACATCCAGAAACTCGCTTCCGCCAAGTGTCGCGCGACGGCCACCTTCGCTTTGCCATGCCCCCGACGCCCGCGAAGACGGTCGTAGAGCTGGCTGATGTGCGTGTACCCGCACCGCGCCCGATTCAACACGGCACTGTTGGCCGCTTCCACAAAGGCCCACTTCAGATACTGATTCACATCGCGGCGGATGGCGCCAAAGTGGAACTTGCCCCCACTAGAGTGCTCCCGCGCCACCAAGCCACTGTAGCTGGCCAACGCCTCGGCGCGACGGAAGCGCGCCACCGTGCCAATCTCTGTCCAGATCACCACCGCCAAAAGCTCCCCCACGCCCGGCAGCGTCTTGAGCCAGGCCGTCTGGGGACAGGGAGCAAACACCGCCCGCATCTGGTCTTCCAACAGCGTGAGCGTCGCCTCCACTTGATCCAGTTGCGTCAGCAGGCAGGTGACCGCCTGTTGCGTCTGCGGGGGCAACTGAGGCACCAGCGTGCTCAGGACCTGTCGCCCGCGCTTGCCAAACGCATCGCTGACGCCGTCGATCCCCAGGCCATACTTGGCCACGGTGGCCAGCACGCGATTCTTCAGCTGCGTGCGTTGATGACTGAAGACCATGCGGGTACGCGGCAGTTCCCGCGCATCCCGCACGGCCGCGGACGGGATCCACACCGTCGGCAGCGTGCCGGTGCGTTGCAGCCGGTTCAGCCCTTGGGCATCCAGCTTGTCGCTCTTGTTGACGCTCCCGATCATCAGTTTGGCCAAGCGGGCGTTCACCAACTGCGGCTGGCCGCCGCCCGCCTCGATCTCATCGACCACCCAATACCAGTTGCCCACGGTCTCCACCGCCACAGGCGAGCCGGCGGTCCATTGCTGCATAAACACCTGAATCGCCCCGCGCTGATGGAGCACTCGTTGCTCCGTCACCCGGTCGCCGTGGGCATTCTCGACGCGGGCCCAGGTGTACCGCTTGTGAACATCCAGTGCGATGTATTCCATAATGGTCCTCCTCCTTGAAAACGTATCCTACTCTCGACCATGACGGAATACAGCACTTTCATAATAATCAGGATGACAACTGGGAGATTTCGGCCAGGGACTGCGGGAATGATAGAGCGGAGAAGATGGATGGCTGGTGACTCGCTGCGGGGGAACGGAAGAGAAGATGGATGCCCGATTACGAACGTCGGGAATGACCTTGTGGAGGAAGATGGATGCCCGATAACAAATGTCGGGCATAACGACTCTCGGCTGACCTCTCACGCCTCTCGTGTTTTCACTTTCAAAAACGCCTTCCCCCCTCACCCCAGCCACACGCCTTTGCCGAAGCGCTATGGCGCACAGCCAGGTCTCCCCAAAAGGGGCGAAGGGGATCTGGGTCTACCACGGCAGGGGAAAAGGCTAATACGCCTCACGATGAATCAATCCCTTCCAAAGAGTCATAACCATAATTTTCACATCCAGCCATAACGACCAATGCTCTATGTAATACATGTCATACGCCAACCGTTTTTCCCAACAGGTATTCCCGCGCAATCCATTAATCTGTGCCCAGCCCGTAATCCCGGCTTTCATTTTGTGACGCAGGTTATATTGGGGAATTTGTGCCCGGAATTGCTCGATAAACTCCGGTCGCTCGGGCCGCGGACCCACGATACTCATCTCTCCCTTTAGGACATTCCAGAATTGAGGCAATTCATCCAAACTGGTGCGTCGAAGAAACGTCCCGATGAGCGTCCTGCGTGGGTCCTGTGCCTGGGCCCATATGGGACCCGTCTTTTCTTCGGCATCCATGTGCATGGTCCGAATTTTGACGATATCAAACGATCTGCCATCGAGACCAACCCGGGTCTGCCGGTAGAAGACAGGACCGGGAGAGGTGAGCTTGATGAGCACCGCAATCATCAACGCTATGGGTGAGGCCACCACCAAGGCCACGGCCGCACCACAGACATCAACGATCCGCTTCAGAAACAAATTCCACCCGTAGAGCGGAGATCCTTGCAGGGTAATAATAGGAAGGCCCTCAAACATTTCGGCCTCCGCTCGCAACGTCACGAATTCATAAATGGATGGAATGATCTTCACTCCGGCTGTGGTCGCAGACAGGATTTTCATCAGTCCCTCAGCTTCACATTCGACTTCCGGCGGCAAACACAAAAATACGATGTCCACATTGCCGGTTAAAATATCTGACGCTTGGGCAAACGTTCCAATGACAGGTATCCCTTCCAAGACTTGTCCAACCTTCTCCGCATTCCGGGTCAAATACCCACGAACCTGCAGCCCAAGCTCGGGATGCATGTTGAGCATATCTCCGACACGCTGGCCGAGTTTTCCGGCTCCGATAATGACCACCTGCCGTTGGTTGTATCCCATCCGCCGGAAGACCCTGAGAATTTCCCGAAAGACCATACGGGAACAACCCAACACCACCAGATTCAGCAGCCAAAAATACACGATCACCAACCGGGAAAATTCAAACGGCTTCGAGAAAAACGTCAACGCGACCAGGATCAGAATACTCAGCGTATTGGCCTTGGCAATATCCACAAATTCTGCCAGATGAGAGCCCATTCTTCGAGGCCGATACAAATTAAACGAATAAAAACAGATCCCCCATACGGCGACAATCGGGAAGAGCAGCCAGAGATACGGGTCAATGGGAGGAATGCCTTTGGTGATAGGAAACAGCGGCACAGAAAAGCGAATGAAGTAGGCGCCCACCCAACACACGCAAATCACCACCAAATCGGACAGGAAGAGAAGATTTTTTAAAAATTCACTGTGGCGTTTCAACATGGTGGGACACGACGAAATTCATGGTAACCAGACATGATCACTTGTTGCATCCTCTGCTTAAAATGGGAGCGATCGAACGGTTCAACATGCGCCCGAATCGCATCCGGATCGAAATCAGTGCGGTGCTGTGTGAACAACTGAATCGCCTCAATGATCGCTTCGACTGACTGCTCATAGTGAAAGACCCCGGTCGGTCCAGATGGAGATCCACTCGTTTGAGCACCCCGGTCGGAATGATGTTCACCTTGTTTGGGGAGAGGATTGAGAGGAATAATGGTTTCTAAGGCTCCACCCTTTCCATACGCAATCACCGGTTTCCCGGTGGCCATCGCCTCCAAAGGCACAATACCAAAATCCTCTTCACCGGGGAAGAGAACGGCCAGACACCGGCTGTAATAGTCTCGAACCCGATAGTCCGACTGCCAGCCAAGAAACTCGACACTTGGACCGGCCATTCGCCTTAATCGTTTCTCATCCTGCCCATGCCCAACAATTTTCAACGGAAACCCTAGCGTATTCGCGGCTTCAATGGCCAAATCGACTTTTTTATAGGGCGCAAAGGCCGTGACCATCAAGTAAAATCCTTCATGCCGATGCGACACCTGAAATGCCCGCCAATCAACTGGAGGGTACACCACGCACGCCGACCTTCCATACTGTCGCATGATTCGTTCCGACACATTATGCGAATTGGCAATAAAACGACTCACATGAGCATTGGATTCCACATCCCACTGCTGAAGTCGTGTTCGAAAAAGGCCCATCCCCAATCTGCCAACATTCCAAAGGCCGGCATTTCCAAAATAGGTATCAAATCCATCCCAGATATACCGCATGGGGGTATGAACGTAGGAAATATGGCAGGTTCCTTGAGGCACTCGAATGCCCTTGGCCACGCAATGACTCGAACTGACTACTAAATCATACTGTTGGAAATCCAACCGCTGGATGGCTGAAGGAAAGAAAGGGAGCAAATACCGATACCGACTCTTCACAAATGGAACCGCGTTAAGATAACTCGGAATAATAGGATGCCGCTCAATCCCCTCGGACACACTGCCTTTCACATAGAACAGCGTATATATGGGGGCATCAGGGAATAATTCA
Organism: Nitrospirota bacterium; assembly: GCA_029864405.1. Classification (GTDB taxonomy): domain Bacteria; phylum Nitrospirota; class Nitrospiria; order Nitrospirales; family UBA8639; genus Nitrospira_E. The sequence goes on along the minus strand of JAOTTP010000003.1, from coordinate 35,358 downwards.
CACAACGCTTCGAGACACCGTTCCCCCCCTCGCATGCCGGTCAGCCAATCATGAACAAGCGCCACTTTCACCGTGACACGCCTTCAATAATTTCAGAGACGTGTTTAGCCGTTTTCTCCCAACGAAATCCTTGCGCTCGTCTCAAGCCGCGCTGCCGGAGATCCTGACGAATCCCCTGTGTGGTCAGAACATACTCCAGAGCTTCTGACAAATCTTTCACACTGCGGGGGTCAACGAGAATCCCGGCGTCTCCGACCACTTCCGCCGTGGCGCCGCTGTTTCCTGAAACGACCGGAATGCCGCAAGCCATGGCTTCCACAAGAGGAAGCCCAAATCCCTCATACAGAGAGGGGAACGCGAACATCTCGGCTCCAGCATACACGCCTCCAAGATCAGCTTGTTTGACATAATCCAGGAATACCACACGACCATGAAGCCCTAATTTCGCTACAAGCGTTTCCAGGAACGGGTAAAACCGTGGATCTTTTTTCCCAACGATAACTAATTGGTGAGGAACCCGTGATGCAAAACGAGCAAAAGCCTGGATTAATCTGGCGGGATTTTTATGAGGGTGAAGATTCCCGACATAGAGCAGATATCGATGAAGACCATACCGCAGTTTTATCTGAGCAGGATCTATATGAGGATGGAAGTCGTCATGATTGCATCCCCCAGGAACGACGTTGATGTGACATGGGTTAATCTTTAAGTGAGCAATCAAATCGGCTTTCGATTGTTCGGACACCGTAATAATCTTTTTGGCCTTTCGTAAAAGAGGAGCGACATACCAGCGAAAATATTGATATTGAAAAGGGTAATCCTGAGGAAATTTAAGAGGGATCAGATCATGAACGACCACAGTTTGGGGAATACGGGTTCCCAACACATATTCCGGAATTGGGGAAAAGATTTGTGAGATATTGTCCTTGAACAGTCGCAAAGGCAAAACGGTTTGAGTCCAAATCAGGCGGGCCACATGAGCCTTTTTCCCATAAGCGGGCGCGAGTGGAAAGAAAATGTTCCTGCTCTTCGCCGACGTAAGCTGAAAGGCTTCTGAACATGACGTATACACAATAAGATCATGACGAATCTTTTCCAACTCTTTGACAAGCTGAATGGTATAGACTCCCAGTCCACTCGCGTACGGATCGACAATAGACGCATTAACCGCAAGCGTACCACTCATGATCGTTTCATCCTCGCCACCAACCCCTGGCAGAGCCGCCCTCACCACAACCTGTCCCATGGCACTCCTCAATAAAGAACAGGTCTTCCGTCTTTCTGAATCTTTCAACAGGCATTGCACTTGATGTCCTCAATCGTGCCCCGCTGCCAAATGCCGACGAGGCTCCCCCATTCTAGCAAGAACGCGTTCAAGACCTGTCAAACCTTCCTGTAAATGGCCATCATCAAAAGCAGACCGGTTGATGTCTTCATTTCCCGATTTCAGGAAAACGGTCAGGGGCTCTCGCTTGGCGTCATGGAGAGAATCGGAGAAAACCTGGATGCTCTCCATAAGAGGCTATTTTCAAAAACATCGCCATTCAATAATTTGGACAAACGAGACACAAGCAGCCCACCAAGTCCAAATGATCACAAACGAGGGTTTTCCCAAGATTGCCGCCAACAATACAGTTTTTGCGCCAATGGCAGGAGGGAAGCCGCACTTGCTCCCTGGTGCTTTCGAAAAAAATTCCGTTGGCTGGCATAGTAGATGCGTTTTTGGACATTCACATCGCCCTCGAATGACGCTCCCGATTGATGCTCCACGACCGCATCAGGCACATGCCACACCCCCCAGCCAGCTTGCGAGGCCCTGAGACACAGGTCGACGTCTTCGTAATACAAAAAGAATTGTTCATCAAAGCCGCCAAGTTCATTCCAGATTGAACGCCGACAACAGAGGAATGCACCTGACACCCACGCCACCGGCTCCGCTTCACGGGACAAACGAAATTTCGCAGACCACTGGCCCAACACCCGACGAAACAAACCACGAAGCCCCACACGCTGAGCTACCCAGGCCATCGGCTTATCCAGCACAAGCCGGAGCAACGATGGCCGATCCCCCATGGATTGCAAAGGCAGGCCAGACGGATCAACAAGGCGTCCCCCGGCAATCCCAGCTCGAGGATGCTTCTTACAAAATTCGATAAGCGTTCGGATGGCCTGTGCCGGCGCAACGGCGTCCGGGTTCAATAATAGAACAAAGGATCCACTTGACGCCGCCACCCCAATATTGCACGCACGCCCAAAGCCGATATTTTCTTGGAGAGCAATTAGCGTGACTTTTGGAAATTCCTTCCGGACTTGCGCGGCAGTTCCATCCTTCGAATCATTATCCACAACCACCAGCTCAACATCCGACATGCCTAGCAGGGGAGCCAGGCAGGCGCCGATGCACGAGCTGGAGTTATAGGTAACAATGATGACAGAACAAAGCTTCTGCGTATCCAGAATACCCTCCATTGATCCAGATCTCATCGATTTTTCCTAATAGGTCACAACCAGCCGCAATTTATTAGAAAACTGTCTGCTAACCGGCTCACCCAGTGGGGATATGCATAGACCGTAGACATGGATAACACTTTTTACTTCTGCGGACCCTATAAAGCATTGGAGACCTGGTAGTCCCGGGACTCGGTAGCAGCCTATAGCCCGCGCGCCCATACCGAGCCGTTGCCGCCGATCGAATGTGAGCCGGGGGTGGCGCCGTCCAAAAGGTCCAGCAGAAGGGAGAAGCTTATTTTCGCGGACATGGGCTTAAAGTCCGTCGAGCCTTCCCTGGGCATATCCCCCCACGACGGAGGAGGGCCGGTATGTCTGCGGTTTTGCCATCATCAGATTAAGACGATTATTGTGCGAAGGATTGACGAACCAACCTGTCACCAAAGCCTCAGAGAGAGAAAATGATCATCAATTGAATAGAGAACGCTCCATCAGGCTCAAAGACAGTTTCTTCATCACTAATTCATTTCCAAAATCATTTAAGTGCCGATCATTCGGTGAAACGACGATTTGGTTACCCCCTGGTAAATCAAAGACAACAAGGTGATCAGAAGACATCACCCTTTGCAACAAACTTTTATAGTCTAAGGAAACTCTAAATGTATTTCCTTGAGAATCGGACACACATTTAACCATTTCCATTCCGCGCTTATCAAAATCTTCTCGAACAGGATAGAAAACAAGAAATTGGGAATCATTATTTTCCACTTCCTCTTTTACGTGCCGCAAAAGACTTTCAGTAATTGCGATAAGATATCCATCTCGCCTGGACGGATCTAACATATAGGCAGAAAAATGGCTCCGGCTATTTAGAACGTCCTCTCCGGACTTTACCGTGTAACCAATATTATTGTTGAGTTCAAATATCGTTTTGTAAAACTCTACTTGATTGATTACTGTCAGTCCCTCGCATAAATATTCATGTGTCTGTTTATTGCTTTCATGAGGCGTGGGCATGTCTTTAAGCCACTCCCTAAGAATGCGTTGCTCCAATGTTTCTTGTCTAATATTCGCAAGACCAGACTCTACTAATTGCGCAATGGCACTATCATGCAGATAGGATCCGGATGTAAAATAAGGGCCATACAACTCCCGATCTATCAGCCTAAAGGTTGGCTTCAAGTGTCCCGCCTGCTGAGTCGCACTTCGATCTGGAAAGGCATTTTCCCAAAAATCATTTCCTGGGGTCGCCCATAATACAACCAAGTCTGCCCTATACACCCTAAAGTATTCTTGTAAGGCGAGTAGCTGTTGGTCCTGCCCCCACCCTGAAGAGGCAAGGGAAAACACTTTTACCGGTTTATGCAACTGACTCGCTAGAGATTCCTGAAGAAACTGTTCAGGCATATGTTCCGGCCGACCGGCATACGCTTCGACCTGACTGTCGCCGACAAGCAGCACCACATAGTCATCTGGGTGATAGGTAATGTGTTGCCCTCGATAGCCAAATTGATTGGTTGTCAAAATATCATATTTCGATAATTTTCTGCCCGCGGAGTTTTCCCACCCCCAACCTGAGTTAAGTGTAGCTGGAATTCCAATGCCACGTAGTAAGGCTTCCATTAGGAAAATAGCAACAATTGTCGATCCAACAGCAATGGCCAAGTTCTGTTTCATGCGCTTCAAGGCTTGCACGGTAAGCTCCCCGCCAAGGAGACGGGGAAAAAGGGGAAATTCAGACGGCAATTATCGATTAAATAATTATTTCCTGGTTTCTCCAAAACCAGATGAACAAAGGCAAGCTTATCCCCATGGATTGAAACGGGAGGCCAGACGGATCAACAAGACCTGCCCCCAAATTCCGGCCCGAGGACGTTTCTCCAAAAATCCGATAAGGGTTCGAATGGCCAGTGCTGCACAACGACATCGGGATTCAATGACAGGAGCTGGAGCTGTTCCTCACACAATTAATTGTGTGGACATTATCCCGCTCTAAAACGAGTTGCGCTATAGCTTGGCCTTGCAATGACTAATGACTTACCTTGCCTTTATTGCCTGGGTCATTGGCTCAAACCGTCTTTCTCAAGCGTGGAGCGAATAAAATCCGTTTGTTTAGGAGAAAAGGAGAATTCCCATGCTCGGTCGCTGAGTGAGACAACAATTAATTTGATCTCTCTCGGATAAGGCTTGAGAACTTTCAAAGGAATTTTAATACTGAACCCACTGTGCAATAACGCCTTCTGTTGGTGTGCCTCAACTACATCTTGTCTCGAGATTCCAAGTTCTACGCTAGACACTTGTTTCCCGCCTGCGAAGATGAAAACCTCTTCAGCCGGTTGATTCTTTTCAAGATCAGCTGCCCATCCTTCCACAACCAATGCCTCCCCTGAAAGAGTGACACGATCCAGATTGCCAGTCAGGTATTTTTTACCCACATCGACTAAGATTTCTCGCTCATCGGAGTAGACAAGCTTTACTTGTCCCGAAGCTTCCTGGTGCAAATTAATCATTGACGGCTCATGACTCAAAGTCCCTGGAATGAGCAAGGGTACGTGAGTTAATTCTGTCTCCTTTTCTCCAATCAGAAAAACACTGACTTTGTTCTCGCCCTGCTGGAAGGCTGAAGGGGGAAATAACACGGAGAAATAATTCCGTTTTCCATCCCATAAGGATGCTTCAGTGGTCGCCAAAATTCGGCCATTGAGAGAAACTGCAATGGGTAAGTTTCGACGACTCGTTCCTATAATTTGTCCGCTAAAAAGAGCAGGCAGATACCCGCCTTCAAGATTCACCTGATGTAATTGATTGAGATTTTCATTGATATATTGCAGGGAAGGCGAGTGACCAATGACCAACTCGGCGAGGTCTTGTCCAATCAAGCTTGAAGCCGGCCCCTTTGGCACAAGTCGGTCGAGTGAAGTGTGCTCTCCAAAATGTTCGACCTGCCACTTGAGACGAGGAAATCCCTTCAGGTCCTGGGCTTTGATTTTTCCTACTCCGAGAAAATCTACCTCGTCCCTCGGTGGGATTTCATGATCCAACATGGAAAACCCATCTATAGCCTTGGGGATCTTTAAACCAAGTACATCGGCAATCGTTGGCAACACATCAATGCCACTGACAAGTCGCTCACTGACGGTCCCCTCTCGTTGCCCGGGCAGCTTGACGAACATGGGAACCTTCAAAATGTCACTCTCATTCCCTTTTTGCACTTCTCGCATGGATAGCCCACGCTGAAAGGAAACACCATGATCTGCTGTCACAATAATCAGAGCCTTATCGTAAAGATGTGCGGATTCAAGTGAACGTCGCAATTTCCCTAGGAACCGGTCAACATATCCAATTTGCTGAAGGTATTGGTGATACGCGGTGAGAATCAACGGTTCTTTCCCTATCCACCTCCCCCCCCAACCAGGGCCATCAATCCAACCGGCAGGAATGTGTCCGCTTTTGCTTACATATTGATGACCGGACACCAGATACTCATATTTCGTATGAGGCAGGACGACATGAAGGAAATGGAGGACAGGGTTGGAACTGTCTTTTATGTGAGAAAGGAAAGAGGTAAGGCGCATATCTCTTGAAGTATTTCCCCCGGCAGGAGCATCGAGATGGCTACCAACCTCGGTCTGCGTAAGAATCCCCTTTTTCAACAATTCCCCACCAAAACCCGTCCATTGAGCATGGAGCGGTGGTAAGTGTTTTCCTAATTTTGGCGGCGAAATGATATGTAAAAATATCACCACCAGATCTGCAAAAAACGACTGGTAACGAAAGGACGCACCCGCCTCATCTTCTTCCTTGCATAGTTCAGGAGGACATAATCTTGTCACGGGCTCAAATACATTAAGACGATAGTGATCTCCCAGAATTGTGAACAGATTTTGAGGATGATCTGTTGCCGTCGGGTTGAGCCGAACATCCGCTCTCGGTTTCCGCCCCGTCAAAATAGCAGACACCGCTACTGCGGTTTCTACATAAGTTGCCGCTGCATTGGTAAACCACTGACTTTGGGACGCCAAGGCGGCAAAGTTTGGGAAACGCACCGGATCAATCCGACCTTCGGCATCCAATAACGCTGTGATGTTGAATTCATCCAGCACAATAAGGACAACCGGGACCGGATTGTTAATCTCAATGTCCGCCTGTGCTTCAATGGCATCCGGCATGACAAGCCGACCCACGGGGGTAAACAACAAAAACCACAGCGGAAATGCCAACACGGCAGGTGAGAGCACCGTGACGAACAGACGGACTGTCTGCCAGCGCACATAGAGTACCGAAAAGAAAAAGCCGATCAGCAATGCGAACCCGACAATCAGGAGATCGGTCCCGTGGACCACTCGCTGCGCCGGAGGCAGGACTGTCAGGACCGCCAGGCCGAAGACAAAAACCCAATGCATGCTGCGCCGAACACGCTCACCGACTAGCCAAGCAGCCAATTCAAGCAGCACCAGGCCTAGTGCCACACCAATCGAGAGGACGAAGACCATACCGATGATAAGCCCCGGACTGGCCTTATGAGAAACAAAAAACTCGGGATTCTGGCCAAGGAGGTCATAGAGCGGCTGCGCGACGGCGAAGCCAACGAGAGCAAACAGATGCAGAAAATCAATGAAGACCACACGCTTACCAGTCATATATGGCTCATCTGATGAAGTGGTCTTGCTTTGATGATCTTTTATCGTCATGCATGCAGGTCCCTGTTGAAGGGGATTAAGCCCAAATTCAGATTTTTTTTGGTGACGACAAAAAGTGTCTTTTCGGAAAGCGCGCGGATATGTTCCAGGCGTATGTCAGCGACACCCCAGATTTTCTTTCGATGCTTCGACTTCTGACTCTAATTTGATCAGGTTCAATTTCCCTGAATTACATGCGTGTAAACCACACTAACATTCGTCCGCTTTTTGAGACGGTTTCAATCTTGACAACAACTGCCTTTTCTTTAAGAAGTGCGATGAAATTTTCAAAGGTGTAATCAGGGAAAATATCCTGACGAAGGCTCAACAACTCTTGCACCATGGGATCATTTTTAGGAACAAATTCGATGACCCCCTGTGGCGCAAGAGAGATCAGCCAATTCACAACCTGAACCAAAGGAATATTCCTGGCAATAGCCAAGTGATGAACAAGAGCCAGTGCGAACACGGCATCCGCTGAGGCCCTGGACTGAAGGCTCTCTCGTTCCAGACCATTCCACCCTTGATTCGGGCTCGGATTAGCCGCATCCATAAACAGAGCCTGAAAGGAGAGGCGCCTCTCGGATGCTCGATGGTAGCTGCGATCCAACGCTCCCTGGTCAAAATCAAATCCCACCACGTACCGGGCCCCGCCTTCCAACGCCGTCTCCGAATATTCCCCCGTATTGCACCCAAAATCCCATAACAGTGTGGGCTGGACCTTTTGGGCAAATTCAAGGATGAATTGCTTTTTGGATTTGGTTTCTATTGAGGAATAACTACAGGTTTTGTCGTAGTCCCCCCAGGTGCTTTCTCCCTTATTCAGGGGTGTCAATTGGCTAATCCAGCTAGACATTTTTTTCAGCATATGCTTGAAAGAAGAAAGAGGGAACGATGCCGTGGCTAAAGAATGATCCTGAAGGCTTTTGGTGTGCGTTGTGGAGGTTTTTTGGAAAAGATCTTGCAGAACGACGTGGGTCAATACATTCCACTTCCAGTAATGTCGCCATTTTAGTAGTCTTCGGATCTCTCCAGTGGTAATTCCTTCCTGCGTTCCCCGATACCACGCGTTGTGGGATATTCCAAAAAATGCACGAAGCAAAAGAGGGTTCAGGAATTGTTCGCAAAATTGACGGTGACCAACCCACATTTCACCGGATTGGTAGCGCCGAAAGGAGAGATGATCAATGAAAACTGGGTGATTCCCCTGAAATTGGATATTGTAAGCCGAGGCATCGGAAAGCGTGACACCGACTTCCAATGCTTGCAAATGGATTCGTACATGCAGGAGGGCGGCGGCCTTCAGAGCCGAAAATGACCATTCATACGGGAAGGAAATAAATGGGAGCCTAGGAGTTTCCAACACATACCGAGGCTTTGGATCTGAGAGCTTCAGAATGTCTGAAGACACGAATTCAAAGGGAAGGAGCAAGCCTTCGGCCGCAAGGCTCTTCAATAATCCTGTTGAAGTGACAAAATCAAAGTCCTGAGAAAAACATTCATTGACCGTCCTAAGGATACGCCCCTCAACCTGATACACATTCCCACTGGGATCACGAAAGGATCCTGGAAGGGGTTGGACACCACTCATTACTTCTGATCTTCAGAAGAGGAATGTTCAGATTCTTCTCGAGCATGTCCACGGAACAGTCCCACAAATCGCCTCCAGTACAATTTGAGAATCACCGCGGCGCCGGCGATACCACCCAACAAGAGCTGCAGCACCATACTCCCGGTACCGGGATCAAGGTAAGCCAGTGCCGAATTTTCGAATCCGAACACTACTAAAATAATACTGACTACAAGAACATTCCCTAAAAGTCTCATTTTTGATATTACCTCCCTTGCCTTTACCAAAACCTTCGTCATTTCAGGTTCGATCGTTATTTGTCCATAAACTATCGTCAAACGGTAACGGGTCAGTCATCCTCCGGTACAAACTCTGAAGTGAAATCAGGAAAATTGTAAATCAAAATCAGGAAGGCTTCTTGAATCTTGTTCGGTAATTTTCTCCAACACTCGTTCTTGAGCCTGATAGAAGGGATGGCCCCCTGCCGACTTGTACGGGTTATTCGCTTTGGTGTTATAGCAGCCGATTAAGGCAATTCGAGAATGGGCAGAATGGTTATCATCCGAACCATGTAGGGTATTACAATGAAACATGACGACATCTCCGCGTTTCAATTCCACGTACACTTCTGGTAAACGCGCTTGAATCACGGCCAGCCGGTCCTGGCAAACCCCACTATCAGAAACTCCATCATGAAACACATGGTCAATCCTGCCCATCTTATGAGAACCTTCGAGAATTTTCAAACACCCATTTTCTCTGGTCATCTCATCCACAGCAATGAGCACCGTGGCCATATCCGGATACAAATTCCCCATTCCATACCAATACGCATAATCCTGATGATAGCGAAATCCAACCATACCAGGGTATTTCAAGGTAATTTTATTATGATACACGTAGATAGAATCGTTAAAAAAATATTCCAATCGATCAAATATCGCCGCACGGCGAGTAGCTTTGGCAAAGACATCATTCCCCCCTGTATCATTCCATACAAAAATGGTTTCAAACGAAGGGCGCTTTCCCTGAGACATTTTATGCATGAGACCTTCGGTCCGCTGTTTCATGCCATCATGATTCACGATGATATTTTTCAGAATATGCATTTCTTCCTGATCGAACATGTTTGGAACAATGAGATATCCCTTCGTCCAAAACTGTTCACACTCTTTCTCAAATCCCATCACACTCTCTCCATTGTTGCGGAACCGATGGCGTTTAGTTGAACCGGATGAAGGGCGCTTCTTTCTGAGCGCGTTCATAATCGCCTGGCGTGCCGATATCAATAAAATATCCTGCCGTGACGAATGCGCGAGGCTGCAGCTCTCGACAATATGGTTGGAGAATATCCGTCTCAAAGGAAAAGTGCTCTCCTTTTCCATATTGGGAAAATATCTCCGGTCGAACAACATACACCCCTGCGTTCACCAGCCCGGGGCCTTCCTGACCCTTTTCTTGAAATTCAACAACCCGTTCACCCACAAGCACGACCGCACCAAACCGGCTCACATCAGGAACATGCCGAAGCACGATCGCCACCAGAGATGTGGTCTGTGCATACCAGGCCATCAGCGCGGGATAATCAATGTCAATGAGCGTGTCGCCATTGAGGACCAAAGCCGGAGAAGAATCCTCCCCTTTTAGGGCTAAGGCCATTGCTCCCCCTGTCCCCAAAGGATGACTTTCCCTTGAATACCGGATCTGAAGTGTGCGGTAAGCCTGACCAAAATGCTCTTGAATAACCTCAGCCTTATACCCCACTGATATAATGACATCGGTCACACCAGCATCAACAAGCCTATCGAGAATATATTCCAAAAATGGTCGGTCGCCAACGGGCGCCATTGGTTTGGGAAGATTGGGAACGGCCGACTGAAGCCTCTCGCCCCGTCCCCCAACCAGAACAACGGCCTTTCTGATTCCTACTTGAACCAAATGAATCACTCCTGTCTTCAAACATAAACCAACCACGTGCCAGGGGATGATGACACCAGGTGATATCAAAAAAGGTCAGTGGCTCAGCAAATCAGGGAACCATTCAATTGAATACGCATCAGCCGACAGCTCAAAAACTTAGCATCCCTGTCTGTCGTTGTTCGGACGAAGTCGATCACCCGTTTGCCTCACCAACACATTCAAGTTGGCTCTTTCAAGCCAACATCAGAAGAAGTCAACCACGGCCTGACTTCTTCCACACGATTCAATTTAATCAATCTTCCAACCTTGCATCCCGTATTTGGTAAAATGGCAGTTACTGACTTGCCCGGAGAAATTTCTTAACGCAAAAATCACATCCATTCTTTTTTCCGGCGGGACAAAAAACATCATAAACCCTCCACCACCAGCCCCGGATACCTTGCCGGCCAAGGCTCCCGCTTTAACAGCCGCTTCATAAATCTCATCGATATGCGGATTAGACACACTCTTGGCTGAACATTTCTTGCTGGTCCATCCCTCACGCATCGACTCAACCAATCCGGCAAAATCGCCTTTCAACAGACTTTCCTTCATCGTGCAGGCTTCACGTTTCATGGCATGCATCGCAGAAAGTGCCAAGTCAGTGCCAGCCTCCACATTGGTACTCTGATCGGCGATGATCTTTGCGGAAGATCGCGACACCCCGGTAAAAAAAAGCACTAATGAGGCCTCCAGCTCACAGATGATCCAGTTTTTGATGCGCAACGGATTGACCACCACCCGATTGTCTGCATAAAACTCAATAAAGTTAAAGCCCCCAAATGTCGCCGCGTACTGATCTTGTCTCCCACCTTGCAGACCACAGTCGACTCGCTCAATCCTAAATGCCAAATGAGCCAATGCATAATCGTCAAGCGGGACATTCAGTAATTCGGCAAAAGCTTTGAGCATCGCCACGACCAGTGTCGAGGAGGATCCAAGCCCGGATCCCACCGGAGCATCGCAGTAAGTGGTAACTTTCACGGGCAACGGGCGTCCTTCATTAAACTGCTCGATCATGTATAGATACACGGCCCGATGCAAATCGACACATCCATTGCGAGGAATCGGCTCTCCCAACTCATACTCACTAAAATGCTGTCGATCAGCAGAACAAAACTGCACCCTATTGCCCGTCAACACCTCCAGGACCGCATAGGCGTATCGATCAATCGTGGCATTGAGCACACATCCGCCATACAAATCACAATAGGGCGACACGTCTGTTCCCCCGCCAGCCAGGCCAAGCCGAAGAGGCGCGCGCGCGCGAATAATCACCGAACCCTCCAGATATCAAAGCGGCTGGTCATTGTGAAACGGTGGCTTTTCCCGGTTGAAATGTTTAAGCGTTCGAAGATCGTCCCGGTACTGATTCAAGTGAATTCGTACTTCGTCTCGAGGTTGGTCTGTGGGCCGACCCCAACGCCCACCGGCATGCACTTCTGCAACGGGACGCTTGCGAATGACAATCTCGATACCGCATTCCCCGACTGAGCTCAACGTCTGGTCGTACCTAGGAAGATTGAACCGATAGGTCGAAACGAGCTGTTCAATTTTGATTGGCTCGGCAGCAGAACCAAGATCCCGCACTAAATCCAGGACATTCAGGGACTGTTCACTCCATGACTGCATCTTGAAAATGGTAAAGGTCCATTTATGGTCAGCATTAAATGTGCTCGGGAACTGGCCCTGTTCATATAAATCCTCATCCGGAACCGTGATCACAAGATGGCCGCCTGGCCGTAACACCCTAAACCAATTGCGGAGTCCTACCCGAGGATCATGCAGATGCTCAAGGCAATGACTGCTATGCACAAAGTCGAATGCCTCATCCGACACCCCCTCAAGAAACTGCGCGTTCCCATCAACCAGATCCCATGTTCGCACATCTTCCATCCGACAGAACAATTCCTGATATAACCCCAGCGGATCAGGATGACCACCGATATCCAGCCCCTTGCCGACGAAAAACCGGTTAATGAAGTTTGGCTCGGATAATCGACGAGCAATCGACTTGCTACATTCTTTCATAATGACGTTGACTCATAATGGGGAGGATGGTTATCAATCTCCAGGAGATCGAAAGACAAACTGCGGGAAAATTTGCTCACTATGCAACCCGTCACGACGAATCACCAGTTCTTCCACTGCTTCGGTCGCTCCTAAACAACTCGAGGTGGTCGCATCATCAAACACCACATACCCGCCTGGAACCATGAATTTCTTCACCAGATCATACGAAAAGGCCACGGCAGAATAAATATCACAGTCAATATGGGCCAAGACAATGCTTCCGACCTTGTCAACAACAGTGGGGCCGGTCTCTTGGAATAACCCTTTGATAAACTCAACGTTTTTCACACCCTCTCGCTCAGCAAATTCTCGCAACTCACCTAAATCGACGTCTTGAAAGTCACCTGCCCCATGAGCATCAATAGCCGATTCGGTTGGCGGCATCCCTGCAAAGGTATCCAGGGCAAAGACTTTTCTACCAGGGTACAGGCGATCGACTACATAGGCCATAAACAGCGCGTTCCCCCCTTTATAGGATCCAAATTCGACAATGTGGCCAAAGGGAATATAGGGAAGAAAATATTTCAGAATCAAAAAAATGTTCATCCGGTTATCCTCAGATACCACGGTACGGCCCATAGCCAGCCTGCAGGCCTCTTGATATAACGCATCCTCCCGCACCGACTCTCGCATTTGGCCGCATTGCAACCCCCACCCTCTGGCATAGCCATCGCGAACATTCCGAGACTTCCGCATGGCATAGCTTCCCCCGACAGGTGGAACAAATAAATTAAAGACCATCTCCACTTCCCTCAGATCCGGCTTCATTCCTCTAACATCCTTGGATTACACATCATGAAAGAAATTTCACGACACCTATTGGAAAACTGTGCCCGACACAATCCATTTATCCTAATGAAAGGGATAGGGTTCCAAACTCCACAATTCTCTAGACCAGGTTCAACGCCGCAAGCCGACCTCGATATTTTGCACCAACGGCGCTTGGGCTATGGTAGGTCTTAATGAAGTCCGCCGCATGCTGACCAATTGTTTGGGCATAATGCGTGTCATTGACGACTCGCTTCATAAACCACACCGCATGTTCAATGTCAGGGTCAGCCCATTTCTGCCCCTTTGCAAACGGATATTCATGATCCCTGACCGGAATAAGCCGATAATCGACGAGACACGAATTATGCTCGTTGGTAAAATCAAGATTCCCGGAATACCCGGTCGCAATCACGGGTTTCCCCAGATACATGGCTTCCGCCAGGCCTCGACCAAATCCTTCAGACCGATGCAGCGACAAAAAACAATCACACAGTTTCACCAGAGACTTCGTTTCCCGGTCAGTCAACACTTTATCCAGCAAGATGATTCGAGGGTCCTCACAATCAATCGATTGAATAAACGCTTGGTATTCCTTAGGACGCAAATCCATGCCATTCATTTTAATCACAATACCTGCGCATGCATCATCCACATCGGGGAACGCCTGCAAAAATGCACGAATCGCTCCCTCTGGATTTTTCCGCTGGACATACGAGGTAAAGTCAAAAAAGAATAAAAATAAAAACCGATCATCGGGTAATCCAAAAGATTCCCTGGTCATCCCGTTTGGCTCCGGGAACTCCACGGCCAGCGGCATTCTGATGACCGGTAAAGAGGTCGCATCGGCAATCGACTGTTCAATAAACCGTGACGGAGCCCACACCTCATCGACAAGCTGAAGGGCTGAACGCCACGCATGAGGGAACTGGCTCAGCTCCCAGGCCCAATATCCAATATTGTACCGATCTGTAAAAATATCCTTGCCAAGGTGTATTTGCGCATTCACCATTTCGTCCGCATTAATATGAAAGACGTTGGCCCTATAGCAACCATCTTTGGCAATCTTATCTTTGAAAGGAAAATCCTGGTGAATCTCGGCAAGGTGCAATCCATATTCTCCATAGATATTACGAATACCGAATGGGACTTCTGCCGCCGAAAACGCTGAGGCCGACAATCGAACATGCTCACCCATCCCCAACACCCCAAAAGGATGACCAAGGAGAAGGGCTCCAGAAGCAAGCGGAGCCTTCGGAGCCATAGGATTTTTTCCGGAATCGTTAACCCGGCCTAATTGAGTGATTCCTTCCGATTGGTGGCTGGACAACAATGACCTTCGATGAGCCATGACCTGACTGATTTTTTTCTTCAGCCCGGAAAATCCTTCAAAGGCCATCACCTGCCACAGGCGCCGGAACACCATGGAGATCCCTCCATGGTGACGAACAGCCTGTTTTGCCACGCCCACAAAATCCACGAAAGTACCCATTGATTAGCCCACGACCCTATTCAGATGTTTCATCCCTCTCCTGGCCTCCAAAGAGATCTCGTCAAATGAACAACCGCACGCATAGAAGAGAATCCAACACGCAATACCTTCAATCCATTCCCAAGCAAGAAGGAGACAAGAAATTGTCATACGGTGTACGGTATATCATCGACCGCGATCTGTTGCGGCCAACGGCTATTGAAATGCCGTATCCCCTGCAAGAGCATAACTCCGGCCCTGATAGGATCCGAAGACATAACGTGGTGGAGGGAACCCGGGGTCCTCATACTGAAAAAACACATCGTGCTGATAGACCTGCAACGTCTCTGGCGCACAATGAAACACCACACTTCGCCGCGTTTTCTGTGGATTGGCAGCAGGGGCACCGCCGTGAGGCAGTTGAGGATGCCAAATGGCCACATCGCCCTTTTGCAACACAGCCTGCTTTGTTCCTCCGATAGCCCCTGATCGGGCAATCACTTCACCATAGTAGGCTTCGAGAGCATGGCGCACAACCCAATCACCCGGCTGACCAGGATTTTCATCCCGGACCCTTTTATAGATCGCATGCTGATCACAAGAAAATCGATGGCCTCCGGGCACATACATCAATGGACCGGCATCCGGCTCTATGTCCTCCAGCGCACACCAGGCGCCAACAAAATAGTTTACTGGAAAGGTATGAAAAAAAGGTGCATCACGATGAATCGGCTGCTCGGTCCCATATTCAAAGGTTAGCGAGGTATAAATGCCGGCTTTATACCCGAAGAGATAATCCAATACCCTCATGATTTCATCGTGACATCCGATTTTCATGGCATTCTCGGATGACATGTGGAAATTTACCAGCCGGTGATGCCGCCCTTTGGCATCAATATACTGGTCGGCATATCTCTTATGTGTTTCAAGGTATCGTTGGTAATCACTGACTACCGCATCGCAAAGACCGGGATCAACGACCCCTTTTAAAATGGTAAACCCCTCGTTGATCACCTCTCTGGCAATCCCCGGATAGTGGGAAGGATATCGAGCGCCTCGTGACACCGCTTCTTGCTCTGCATTCGGCAGATCCAGCCACAACACTCCCATCTCGTCTCTCACGCTTTCCGGTTGTTCAGATGCATTGACCATACGCAGGATTCCCCTGAAGGAATGATGAAACGCTTGCCATCCCGGAATACCCATCAGTCACACATCACAATCCGTCAGCTTCGAAAGCCATTACTTCACTGCACGAATGATAATGGGGAGCATATTGCCATAGTCATACTCGGGATGATTATTCGAGACCAATCCAGAAAACACATCGTAATGAACACCGACACGGACATCGCTAAAACCGCACCGGATCAAATCATCCAACAATCCCCATCCATAGTGATAAAAGGTCAACGCCCCTTGAGCGTTAATCGGATCACCATGGTACTCAGGCTCCATCAAAAACTCTAGTGACCCATCCGCTAAGATCTTGGCCTTTTGAAGTTCCCGATCAAGCCGAAAGAAAAACGGGCAGGTAAAAATGAGGCTCCCACCTTTCCCCAGCACACGATACAGTTCTTCCAACGCTTTTCTATAGTCAAACACATGCTCCAGCACATCATTATGAACAATGACATCGAGCGAACATGATGGAAATGACAATCCCGTAATAGACTCGTGCCGGACAGAGATTCCGCACGCCGTATGCAGAGTTCCACCCTGGACACCCTCTCCAATATATTCAGACCCGATAATTTCGGGATAGGTCTCCTGAAGACGTCGAAACAAAATAGAGGTTCTCTCCAATATCGCTATCTGCACATCAGCATGATTTTCCGTCTCCAAGGCAATGGCCGAATAGATTAGTCGGTTGCGATTCCCCAACCCGCATTCACAGACTAATCCTTCCCGGAGATTAGGGAGAGGTCCGAAATAGACACCAGCATTAACCGTGAATTTCCTCACTCCCCGACACGCTACACAATATCCTGAAACCTCACTTTGCGAAGAAAGATAGCGCTCGGCCTCAAGTTGATACGATTTAATCTGAGTCACATATTGAAGAAAATCGTGCTTTCCGTTGAACCATATAAACATAGGCATTCTTATAGAAAATCGCGATCCGCCCGTTATCCGAGAGCATTTTTTGTGGCCACCAGATATTGATGACCGAATTGCCGATCGGGCTCCAAATGATTACCTTCGGCCCATTCATTCCACGCATTAATAAACACAATTCGTTCGTCTCCAAAATGGAGCCGCCTGGTTTGTTCAACGACCCGTCGCAACCAGTATTCGTATCGTTCGGGAGTGGCACCCACAAAGACATGAGAAACATCTTGCCGACGAGCGGTGTTGTCCCACGAAGGCATCACGGCCTTAAAGCATTTATAGGATGGCCATGGTCTTCTGATAAAGTTTTCGGATGTCTGGACATAGTCAAATAACACCCCTTGATACTCAGGATTGATCAAGGGTTGGAAAAGCTCAGCTCGTACCGGATAGCGATGAGGCGGAAATTCAATGGCCGCATCAAACCCATAGAGACTTGGATCGTCTCCCATCGGCATGCGTTCAAAGCTCTGGACATAGGCTAAATAAATTTCTCCAATCCCGGCGTTCACACAGTATTCCCGCCACAAATCCGCGGTCCGTCTTGGCTCTGGGAGCTGGCCCAGCCGATACACGATCACCAACGGTTTCCCATGAATCCTGACATACCGTGCATCCATCAACGCAGGGGCAATCTCCGCAATAAAGCCGGCATGATCCGCCTCCGTATGACTCTGTGCGATAAGGATATCCTCTTCACAGCCATCCCATCGTCTCGTCCAGTTCTCATTGGCCCAACAGAGGCAGAAAGGAAAGTGCGGGGAACCGGATTCCAGCACTTCGTCAAGGGGACGGTTCAGCAGTTTCTTTCCCCCAAACCAATAATAGTAATAGCAGAAGGCCGAAATGCCGTACTGGCGAGCCAACCGCGCCTGCTCTTCTCGTACCTCAGGCATACGTAAATCATAAAACCCTAAATCTGCTGGAAGATGGGGTTGATAATGGCCTTCGAAATTCGGTCGGGCTTTCGTCACATTCGTCCATTCCGTAAAACCTTTTCCCCACCACCGATCATTTTCAGGAATGGGGTGGTATTGAGGAAGGAAAAAGGCGATCGCACGGACCTCATTGAGCTTCTTCAACTCATCGCTCCATCGTTGAACAAACGTGTCGACATTCCGAGCCACCAGAGGCATTTTCGCGTGACCGGAATCATTGGTACTGACGCTGAGATGGTGAACGACCACGGAACGCGGTTGATAGAAGACCCGCTTCCCCATCTTTCTGACCCGGAAGGCTAAATCCGAATCTTCGCAATAACAGGGAGCATAGATGTCATCAAATCCCCCCAAGGTCTTGAATAACTCGGCCTCAATGAGCAAGCAGGCCCCAGAGCAATAATCGACCTCTCGCACCACGTTATATTCAGGCCTGTCCGGATCACCATTCAACCCGACGAGTTCCGCTGAACCATCAGGCTTAATGATGGCTCCAGCTTCCTGGAGCACGCCATTGGGATACAACAATTTTGAACCCGCAAGGCCAACATCGGAATATTCCTGAAACGTGTTCACTAATTCATCCAACCATCCTTCAAGCACCTGTGTGTCATTATTCAGAAACACCAGATATTGGCCGCGGGCCAACGTCGCACCTGTATTGCACGAACGCAGGAACCCAACGTTTTCCTCATTCCGACAATAGCGTATATTCTCTATGGTTGAGAGAATATCGGGGGTCTCATCATGAGACCCATCGTCAACGATGATCACCTCGAAGCTGCACTGAGGCACATGCTTCAAGAGCGAAGCCAAACAACAGACGGTGTATTCCAAGTGATTGTAGACAGGGATGACAATGGACACCAACGGCTGCTCCACATGGCTGAAGTTGAAGGACTGGACAAGCGTTGTGATCCCACCCTGATCAAGCTGAATGAGAGCAAGCGGCTTGCGAGGCTGGTCCTGAGTGGAAAGATGCAGAGTTCCAGACTCCTCGAGGACAAGCAGTTGAGTGTCCTTCCACCGCTGATAACTCTCCGTCTGTTGAAAGAGAGAGCCAAACCGTGAAAAGACAAACGACACCCATTGATGTTTCCGGTGAGGGGCAACGGGCAACATTGATTTTGCGATGGTGAGTACTCGATCAACCGACCCACCGGTTGCTTGCCGACTTCGAGTCGCAGGACGACCTGGCGTCTTCAGCCAATGCACCAGGCTTGCGCAAAGCCGGCCGCGCCACGAGCCCTCCGGACAAAACCGTTCCCTCAGGATCCTGACCTTACTGATGTTTCGCCATAGCAAGGATGAATGCACTCTCCGTAATTCTTCCTCTTTCGTCAGCAGTCGGGTATACAGACTGCCAAAGCGCTGATCCCGGTCCTCAAGGACACGTGCATGTTCAGCGGTAGCACGGAGTAATTCCTGCTCTTTCGTTAGCAACTGACGTTGAAGATGGCCAAGCCGTTGATCGCGTTCTTCGATACCAGCCTGCAGCGCCGTGTGTTGATGCCAATACTCTGGAACTTCCGGAACAAATATCCCAGTGGAAAGAACCGGCAACTCTCTATTCGCGGCTATGGCAAGGAAATAGACAGGCTCAGGTATGCTCAGAGACTTATGGGCTCGCCCTTGGGATAATCGAAAGTTTGCCGGGGGCGTTGCGGCGTTATTGAGCGGACCAATACACGATCCATAACGGACTCGCTGGCCATAAAACTGCGCATGCCTGAAGTAATGCAACAACAGTTCTTGAAACTCTTCAAAATAGAGTTCCTTCACATGAAAGGCATTGGCGAACTGTGGCCTATCGGAATATTCAGCCTTGTCCGGGCTGGAGATTAGAACCAGGCCGTCTGGGCGCAAGACTCGAACAAACTCGCGCATCATTTCATGATGCTCGTCATGATGCTCAATTGTTTCAAAACTCACAATCAAGTCTACGCTGGCATCAGGAAGTGGAATGTGACGACACACTCCATGCTTAAATTGGACATTCGATCGCTGATAGCGCTCACTCGCATACCGGATGACCTCTTCGGAGGCATCCACGCCCACGACCGTGCGAGCAACCTCAGCTAACAGCGCGGAACCATAACCTTCCCCGCTTGCGATATCGAGCACATCCTTTCCTATCGCCAGTTCACGGGCAAGATAATAGCGATGCAAATGCTCAAGCTCAATATCTCCAATGACTCCCGGAACAAAACGCTCGCCTGTCCACGGAAGCTTTGGTTGTTCTGTCACATCGGACATGATGGCCTGCTTTCTTTCAGTAAGGGACAGGCGGGTCGCATCGGATTCAATCGCATCCGTTTCCTGCCCTGCTCCGGCTAACGATGGTGTCCTCCCGGATGAGGCCTGTTGCTCAATCTCACTCATGATTTTGCCTTATACATCACGTGATCATCACCAAGTCTGGGCCAACAGGACAGCTTTACCCCAAACAAGGGAACATCCTGTCGGCCTCCCAAAAACATAGACCCCCTCTTGGCATATCCATACGTTCTTCTCACGATGAGGCATACGGCATCACCGATGATTCAAATTCAATCGCCAACATGGGAATGCCAATAAGCCCCCGCAGGACATGACTCGAGTGCACTCGAAAAAATAGGGCATCATCGATCCAATGATGAAGAGCATGACTCTCTGGCGTTCCCTCGGCTATCGCCGCGATCACCGAATAATCCCCGGTTGGGAGATAGGGCAGCTGGAAACGAAACATCGCATGAAATCTTTGTCCTTTTTCAAGGGAACGCTCCACGTCACGATACATCAGATACGTATTGTCGCCAAATAAATATTGGCCTAATCGATCTTTCACATAAAACCCAACAATGGGCCGTGCTAAGGTTCGTTCAGACACACACCGAATGGTCAGGGCGACTTCCTCCCCACCTTCTAAGGTTGTCAGGGAGGAGCCGTGTTGGTTAGAGAGCGCCACTTCAAAAATGCTGGCGCCACGCTCACCAAACCACGGAGCATTCGGATCGAAATCGAAAACTTCCAACTCATTTCGATGCGAAGAGGCCTTTAACATCTCACTCCGTGGATCTTTTACCCGCATGGCTCGATCTGCTGGGGCTTTGCGGCTCCCGCCAATACGAAATGTATTAGAATTTTCCTGTTCGTGATACAGCGCAGCAAGAAAATTATGGCAGACCTCTTTTGCGGGACCAATTTCCCGGACGACCCCATTATCAAGCCAGACAACCCGGTTGCAAAGACTGGTCACCGAAGCCGTATCATGAGATACAAACAGGAGCGTACCCTCTTCCCTGAATCGATGAAGGAATCGCATACACTTTTGAGTGAACGCGGCATCACCCACGGCAAGAATTTCATCGATAATCAGAATATCGGCATCTACATGGGCGACCACGGAAAAGGCTAACCGCGCGTACATTCCACTCGAGAAAATTTTGACTGGATGATTAATGAAATCACCAATGGCCGCAAAATCCGTTATGGATTCGTACCGTGCGTCGATCTGATCACTGGTCAGACCGAGAATCGAGGCAGCCAAATACACATTTTCCTTCCCTGTAAATTCAGGATTAAAACTCGATCCCAATTCCAGCAACGCCGCGACTCGGCCATTGACGGTCAAATCTCCACAGGTCGGCGCAAGCGTGCCACACACCAATTGCAAGAACGTCGACTTCCCAGATCCATTTCGACCGATAATCCCGACGGTTTCTCCGCGATACACGCTCAGATCAACACCTTGAAGCCCCCAAAACTCTTTATAGAACTGTCGGCGTCCTCTCCACAGCATCTGTTTCAACCGATCCTCGGGCTTTTGAAAGATCTGGTACGCCTTCCCAAGGCCTTGAACGCGAATAGCCAAGTCAGACGACATCAGCAAATCCTTTGCGCGTTTTTTGGAACCATGCAAAGCCCAACCAACCCACCATCCAAAAAACAACCGTATACAGGAGCCAGTCTACCCATTCCGGCATTTGTCCCCAGAATATGACCGATTTCGACGCATTCAGGACCGGGGTCAACGGATTGAGCTGAATTAACCCTCGATACGCCTCAGGAATAGCAGAGAGCGGATAAAAAATAGGACTCAGAAACATCATCATCGTCGTCATCACGCCTACCAACGGCTGGACATCACGCAGAAACACCCCCACTGAAGCCAGGAACCAACCTAATCCTACAATCAACAGGACAAAAGGAAAAAGTACGACCGGCAAGAGCAACACGGTTACGGGTGGAAGACCATGGACCACGAGATAAAAGATCAACAAAATCAAGAGACTCACGGCGGCGTTAAAGAGTGCGACCAGCATCGAAACCCAAGGCAGTATCTCAAGAGGAAACACCACCTTTTTAATATAGGACACATTTTCGAGCATAAGGCCCGGAGCACGGGTGACGCATTCGGAAAACAGATTAAAAATAATCAATCCCGAAAATAATAACAGAGCAAAGGCGCCATTTTCCTCCATAGGTACTTCCCATCGAATCCGAAACACAACAGAAAAGACAAACGTATACACCCCCAGCATCAGCATCGGGACGACAAAGGCCCAGATTACCCCAAGCATTGAGCCTCGATAACGAGCATCAATCTCTCGCTTGGCAAGGCGAGCAATTAAGGTTCTGTGCTGCCATGCACAGGTCAATGGCGAAAAAGGGTTATACGTATTATTCATTGATTAAATATCGATCTAAACCAAGACTCTCTTTGTCTCGGTACCGAAAAATTATTGACCGAGTGGGAATTTACAAAACCAATCCGCCATCCACCAAACCCGTGCTGTCAAGGCTATCCTACGCTACCAAATCTCCCAGCATTAAATCCTCACGCTCAACAGGTCTGCCTCGAACCATCAACCTATTCCTCTATCCTCAATGCCAGCAAATAAACGATGAAATCAAAGTGGTAGGGTAACCAGGATGTGGCAAAAACTTCTCAAAATCCTCTTGGGAGACGCTACAGGAAGAATTGACCCACTCAAGTTGCTGGAAGATTCCAATTACATTACGGAAGGGGGGGAAGAACCGCCAAGCACAGCCAAGAGGATTTATATCAAAATCAACACCCTCCCATCAACCATACGGCCACCCTGGATTAGGATCATCGGTCTCGGCCAAGCCTTGCCCAGGATTCCTTTTCCGTATTTTGTGCTAAAAAATGAGGAACACCGCAAAACAAGAAAGGTTCAAGCCCACACCATGCTATGCCTCAGACCAACACGCAACCAGCCGTGTACGAAGACCAATGGGTATTCACCTCAAAAAGAACTTGCCTCTCAACCCATTCCCCCGTCACTTACTATTCCGGCCAGCAATGAACCTCTACCCGTTCCCGGCTGCCATATGCCGACGGTTTGATAAAAAAAGGGGTGAGAACCTTTCTCACCCCTTTTTCCCTTCCCCAAAATGGGCCAAAGAGCATCAGGCTTGCTGCATGATGCGGGGTGTCACCAGGCTTCCCCCGCATCCTGGAATAAAATCGGCCCCCGTCAGAGCCTGCTCAACCCCGCTTCGGGAGCAACTGGGAACCGCAGGCCACACCCCCTTTATTGAATTTCCCAGGCCGTCGACGCGCTGCCGGGAAAACCCACCGAACTGATCGACAACCTGTCCATCAGCCATACCGCCACCGTACTACTGGTGCTATGACGCCACATAACGTCCGCTTTGCCATCGGCATCCACATCTCCCACTTGCGCAATTTTCCACGATAAGGACACACCTGCCGGAAAACCAGAGGAGGCAATCGCCATGCGGTTCCTGAACCACAGAGCCACCACCACGCTACTGGTGTTGCGCCCTACCAGGTCTGTCTGGCCATTGCGATTGAGATCCGTTCCTCTCGAATGAACAGCCCTGCCCCGCCACCGTTGATAGACCAAAATGTCGCACTCCCCATTCGAGTCCTTTCGCACTGGATTCACGGCAGCAAAAACCACCCAGAACCTTCCCAGTACGGATCAAAGCTGAAGAATGTCACTGGCGGAATACATCGTCACTCAACCCGTTAATTCCGGTAAAGTTGAACCTGCTGCTAGCCATCGCTGTTGCTAACCAATTCCCAGCATGACTCATCAGGACTCAGCTCCTCCGCTCCGAGTTTTTCCTCACGTAATCGCTTAAAGAGACTTTCGTCTAATACCCACAGGTATGCTTTCCATTGCAGCCTACGACTGAATCCGACATGATCAAGAATCGAAAAACTGAGACCATTCAAGGCCCCTATCTTCGGCGGAAAAATCATAGCCGGCCTCCAAGCCCTGCTGACGACAACCAAGACGATTGGTCGAAATTTTCCTGAGAGATCGAGAAGAGAGGGCCTCACGATTTACTGCTCCTCCATAAACTAACAGTGCCACAGGAAACAGTTGTGGCAGATTTCTCCATAAAAAAACGCGCGTCGAAAGGCTCAATCTTTCGACACGCGTTCGCGGATTCTTCTCGTCTATTTTCCTTATGAGACTCTCAAGGCTTAAGACTCATAAGCCACAATCAGTTTTTGTCGCGCGACTCCCCAATTATTCCGGTTGCATATTCCTGAGCATTTCCTCTTGCAGGTAGTCTGGCACCGGCTCTATGTCCATCGGCGGATAGGCCGTGGCCGGAATGATGGGCATGTCCGGTAAATTGGCCGACGGCGTCACCTGCATCCCACTGTCGCTACTTGAAGGCACCATGGGCATCGTGGTTCCAGCCGGTACCGGCTGAATGTCCATGGGAACACCCGCAAACGGGTCTCTTAAGTCAGGGCTTTCTCCGGGAGGAGATGATGAGAAGGATGAAGCGGAGGGTGAAAAATTTGCATCAGGCTCCCCTTCATGAGACAGGAATGGAGGGGTATCCACCTCTTCTTGCACAGGCTCCATTTGCTGGTCTGAACTAAAACCCGTTTTGCCTAACGCATTCGAAGAACCAACATCTGCCGGGCTCCTCGTCTCAGAAACCGCTTCTCCTGGTGGGGCTTTTGGCGTTACATAGAGAAATTTCAAGTGTCCCGCCGCATTGACCGTGAACGCGTAATCCCATGGCGCCAAAATCTTGGCCAAGGCCGGAAGTATCTTGTCCTGCTGCAGATCGACGGAAATGACTTTATCCAGTTCCTCAACAGGCGCCTCATAGGTAATACCCAACTGTTTCTGTAATTGCTCAAGCACCGTTCGTAGGGTCACCTGCGACAGATGCCCTGTTAGCCGATCCCCCTCAACCTGTAGAGGGACCTCTGGGGTCATAGCCATCCCCCCTCCTCTGAGGCCCACCAAAAGGAGGAAAACCACCAGAACCAGCCCACTTATCCATCTAGACATTATTCTTTGTCTGGATCTCATTGTGCATCTCCTTATCCCAGTCGACATGACAAACACATGTGCTCATCTCATCCTGAGAACACGAAAACCCTCGCCTCCTGCCCCCTATCTATTTTTCATATTTTCGCGTCACTCCCAATGAATCTTTATCTCAGGAACATACGGAAAAAATGAGGAATTTCTGGATCTCTCAATTGTAAAAGGGCTTACTGAGTATACCACCTCATGCTGGTCAAATGAGATAGGAGGACCACCGCCACGGGGCGATCTCAAGAAAACAGAAAAAAATGTTAGTCCCACAACTGGCGAAGGTCAAGAAACAGTGTCGATAGAATTTGGGGGGATCAAAGGTGCATTCCGTTTTACTAGAGAATTCCCTCGATCGAAAGCATGATCGTATTGCTGTAGTAATCAAAATTTGCTTGGTTTGAGCTTCTCTTCTCGAATATATAATCTAAGCGGAAACCAAACCATTTAACAGTGCGGTATGCCGGTCCCATCCTCCAACGAAATTGGTTGTCATTTCTTCCGGTATCATAATCAAAATTTGCATAGTAGAAATTTTCTCTCAGGGCAAGGCGGCCTGTGAGCGCCTGGCTCCCATTAACGTTGACGCCCGTTTGTCTAAATGTGGAAGTATTCTGAACCGCTGACTGCTGAATTGAAGAAAAGGGTTGAACATTGAGGCTAAATCGAGACGTAGGATTCCAATGCAAATTTCCTCGCATGTAGAGGGAGGTACGCTGGTTCGCTCCACTGCTTAAAACCGATCCAGGAGGCTGTTGTTTAGGGGCACGGTCATTATTTAATATCGTGTACCCTATGTTAAATTCTCCTGCAAGCTGCCGGCTAGCTGCCAAACTGAACCCCGTAAACACCCCATAACCGAAACTATCTAACTGGTTATTCTTATCGTAATTATAGTCGGTTATTCGAACGCCAAGAAGAGCAGAGGTCGAGCGGGTCACATTTGCGAATAAGGTTACATCTGCCTGGGCTTGCGTCCGGTCGCGCGGGGCAGCCTGCCCATTGTTTTTGTAATGTAAATCTATGTAGGACGACCGAAGACGAATACCAGCTTTCGGGCCCAAGAATTGAATCTGGCCCAAAAAGGAATTGGTGTTCCACTTGGTGATATTCTGTTGCTGGGTGTCCACTTCAGACCCTCTTGGGTCAAAACCTTCTATATGGCCTCCTTGCAAATCGATCTGTACCCCCCCCGGATAATTCAAACTCACATGCCCTTGAGCATCTTGAGCCAGGGCATTGTTTTCAGTAAACTTGTTGTAGAGAAATTGAGCAGCGCGGTAATCCAGGAGAACTGAATGCTTACCTCCTCCAAATGGGAGTAATGCCTGAAGCCCGGGAGCGACGTTCGTAAGAAAGTCGCTCTTCCTGTTCTTGTCCCTCCGGAATACATTATCTGTATATACTTCGGCTACGCCTAAAAACGGATGGAGCCGGACAGGACCGACTTTCAAGCCATCCCCGTCCATAAATTCACGAAAAATAGGTGTACGAAGGGGCCTGTGAGCCCCTGTAAAATAAAACAACCCGGTATTAGTAAAGGATTGAGCCACTCCCCTGACCGGGAGAAATAACTCACATGCAACCAAAAATGTCAGAATAAGAACAAGGGACCATTTCCCCTCACGCATTGTGGGAAAGGGAGACACACACACCGCTTTTGTTTTTCGCCATACGAAATCAGCCATCAAAATAACCATTCTCACTTCTCGATTCGAGCGTCCAGCTGGATTCAGAAGAACACTCAATAATATTGGGCATTATAGCTTTTGGATATGGTGCCTTCATCTCATTGTTAAGTCAATTTCAAGATGAGTTCCCTGAAAGAAACGGACCTTACCATAGGAACCGGCAGAAGAAATAGTCATGCACCCTTGGAAATGTTTATTTTTCTTCATGGACAGTTCTTCGTGAGAGATCATAAATACCAAAAGTAAGAAATACAGTCGATCACGGTGGGGAAACAAGAGAAAACCATGCTGCGTGCACTGAAATCTGGAGAAAGGCATGCTTGCCGAAGCCCAATGGGAGAAGATTTGCTACGCGCTTAGCGGAACAAGGCATCCAAGAATTGTGTGTCGTGACAATAAAATCAGGCTACTGCGCTGATAGCGGACTTCCCCTGAAATTATTTAAGGAGGGCTAGCCAAAATTCGATGGAGTGATACCTCTCAAAATGATTTTGTTCGAAATGAGAAGATCAAAGCATACTGACGGAATTTCATGTAACCGACCCTTTCCTGAAATCCATCCTTATAACGCCATAACGCCTGAGGAAAATCTTTTTAAACCTGGCATTCGCAGAACGTCCTCGTTCTACAAATTGGAATAGAGGTAGTGAAGTGGTTCAGTAGTAGCCTTCATTATCCCTAACCCGCGGTACAAAACCCAGGCGAATACGGTTCACCACATTCTCCTGAGTCCCCCCTGTCGCAATACAATCTACCAGTAAAGATTTGTCGCGGATGACGATGTTGAAATTCAATAGACTTGTACATTTTTAGAAGAAGCAGGGCGTGCCGTAACAATAGGCAACCTGACATTCATCTGGTTCGAATAGGGGCTTGCATTGCTCCGAGCCGAGTCGTCAGCTTTTACCGCAAAATAATAAGTTCGTCTGGGATTCAGGCTTGTCACCGTAA
The DNA here is from genome assembly GCA_029864405.1 of Nitrospirota bacterium. Lineage (GTDB taxonomy): Bacteria > Nitrospirota > Nitrospiria > Nitrospirales > UBA8639 > Nitrospira_E. The sequence goes on along the minus strand of JAOTTP010000003.1, from coordinate 7,373 downwards.
CGGTAGACTGAGCACCCACATCTTGAGTCTGACTCTAGCTTCCGCTAGAGGCCCCGTAGGCGACAACAAATCCCCCATATTCCGAAGGGGGATCTCAGGCTAACGTGACTTCTGCCGCCAGTGCATTGGAGGGGAACAGGCAGAGAACAAGGAAAATGCCCCATAAATAACTCGGTGCGGATCGAGAAGATGATAATCCCGAGGAAAACCTATTCGAGAGCAATCTTGATCATGGGCCATACGAAATCTCCTTTATGCATGTGAGTCATGTCGAGCGAAGCCACTCCGTTCATGATCAAAGAGGATCTGTGGCTTGCCAGGCAACCCTATCCCGGACTCCGAGGTGTAGGCCGATGGCTTTGTGTCCCATCCTTTCAGATGGTTTGCCTTTTTCAGGATACGCCCGTTTTTAAGGCTGGAGGATTCATCGCAACATTCGCCAGATCCTTGAATGCTGGAGAATGGACCTTCCAATTTATCAAGAATACATGAAATCTGACGAACCTCAATCAAAAAAACTAGGGGAAAAAAAGAAAAAAAGAAGCCAGGGGCCACTCGATGAAAAATCTTCATCGGGCAACGTCACCACAGATACGATACACAGGCATAAAATCACCATGAAAATGGGCTCTCTGGCTTTTCACATGCTTCCTTCAAGACATAGCCACACCCCCCGCGTCGAGTATCGGATGCATGCCCCTGAGTATCCCATCAACTAAAGTCTGCTCACACCAGTAGCGTTGAAGACATCGAGTATTCCCGTTTAGCGGATTATTCACCATAGGGCTGACGGGAAAGGCTTCCATCTCTTCGGGAGGATGCGGTTGACGCAGGGCCAGCACATGCTGAAAATCACACATAGAGGGATCTAACCACAGGGAATAATCTCTAGGATGGAGTATAACCGGCATCCGCTGATGAATCGGCTCCACAATGGCATTCGGTACGGTCGTGATGATCGTCCAGGAATTAATCTCGCGGTCGGCGACCTTATCCCAATGTTCCCATAGACCAGCAAACGCAAAGGGGCGATTGTCTGTTAAGTGAATATAGTAGGGTTGCTTCGACCTCCCTTCCCCTTTCCACTCATAAAATCCATCCGCCAACACCAGACACCGTCGATGCGCGAACGCCTTTCGAAAAGCGGGCTTTTCCGCAACCGTTTCCGCTCGAGCATAAATCAGATGGTGCCCGTGCAGGGCTCCATAGCCCATGAGGGGACCATGCCACCATTTCAGTTGCACACATTCAAAATCCTTCGAGATGGAGTTTGTGCGTACACAAGCCAAAAATTGATTGAGAAGGCGCAATGTTTTACGGGGTCAATACGTGAGGCCACACCTGAAGCCCTAGGAATTTGGTCATTTACTGAAAACCTGATTTTCGGGTGAATCGGCCATACATGGGTCAGCCCATCCGGCATTAGTGAGCGAAGAAATCCAATTTCTCTATCAAGAGGCTGACTCGTACATTCCGATTACCCAAAAGAGACATGTCTGTTTATCCTACTTACTCTCACGTGGATCAATATCCAGTTTACATGCGCAATAAACACTCCCACAGGGATTGATGGAAGTATCTCCCAATGCATCGTTGTGACCAGACCTGGCATCGACCATTCAACGGGTGGGGCCTCGCAATTGACCACATTGATGAGCTTCAAACGCCATACGTTCCTCTTACCAGTTTTGTTGAGTGAGGGGATCACGACCACTGAGACGCCTGAGCTTCAACTCAAGAAAACGACAAAGGATCCATTCTTTAAAGTTGAGATTTTTCTTACCATCCAAACAATTGCGAGAGCACAAGATAGATCCAGGCAGCACCAAAGATATATGTGATTTCTTTTTCGCCGACCCGTTGATAGAGCAGGCGATATCCCAGAATAGGCACGATGGCTAAGATCAGCGCAGAAAAAAAATGTCCAACCACATCGCCCATAATGGCCCCAATCTCGGAATGCCCAGGCACCGCAAGCAAGATGCTGACTCCAAGCATAGCCCCCCACCACCATTTCATATTGACCATCACCATATCCTTACTCGCATCCATGGAAAGAGGTTCGTCATCAACAGATCATGCCCTCCCACTTGTCGTATTGTCACTGAAGAATGGCTCAAAATTTATTGAATGCATAGAAACAGACTTCCGTGAAACAACCACATGCCAGAGAAAGGGTCTCATTGGCGTAAAATTTTCCACCTCACGGGAAACTTAGACGACAACGTATTTTCTGAGGCTAAAACGCCACTCAAACTCCTGACTAATAAGGCCACTCAATCGTGCGTCTAGCCCTTCCACCAGCTCGAAGCGAACGGCATTGAGGACGACCATTTATCGTATGTTTATGGAACGAGAAAGAGTCATAAACCCATCATGACTGCTCGCGCTCAGCATTGATGGGAGATAGAGAAAAAGACGATCGACCTGACCAACAACTTGTTGGTCAAATGGCATCTCAACAGAAAGATTGAATTAAAGCCTATTTTGGGGAAGGAGTTCAACGACAGGAATCTCAGTTTCAGGATATCCCTATGTCATGTCGTGGGAAGGAAGATGGCTTGAGCAGACTCTCTTTCCCTTCCTCTGTCAGATCGCAAAGCATCCAGATGATCAATTGCTCCAACCCGTTAAAAGAATTGCCACGCAGGCTTTCTCGATTATCATGAAAAGTGATTTGTGCAGGGAAGCCTAGCAAATTACCAGAAGATTTTTGGTACGATTTTAGACCGTGATGAAAGGCAAAAGAAGAATGGCAATACGGACTCCTTCTGCATACAGCCACCAATCGTTGACCCTGCTAACATGGCATACCGGCGAGGCCAGCCCTCGTGCATTTCCACACTGTATTCTCACTAGGACACAGCTTTGTAGCTCTCTTTGTTAATCTTGGCCTAATGTTGAATTTCCCAGTTGATTGAGACACTGCCCGGAAAGCCCACCGACATGACCGTGAGCCCATTCATCATCCACACCGCCACTGTGCCCGTCTGCCTGTTGCGCCAGATTATATCTGCGCTCCCATCCCCATTGACATCATTGGCACTAGCAATCTCCCACGCCTGAGGCACCACACCAAAAAAACCTGGCGAACTGAGAGTCACCCCATTCATCAACCAAATCGCAACCTCCCCGTTACTCGTTTTACGCCAGACCAAATCCCCCATCCCATCATCATTCACATCACCCACCCCTGCAATCTGCCAATCCGTGGAGGCCCCTCCAGGGAAACCTACTGACATAACTGTGAGTCCTTGCATGAGCCACACTTCCACTGCGCCAGTAAGGTCATTGCGCCAAATGACATCCGCTTTTCCATCGGCATTCATATCCCCGGTACCGGCTATTTGCCACTCCAACGGCACCGCCCCCAAATGGCCGGAAGAAGCAATCGTGGAGCCGCTCATCAACCAAATCGTAACTTCGCCACTACTCGTGTTGCGCCAGACGAGGTCCGCCCGCCCATCGCCGTTAACATCACCCACACTCACGATTTGCCAATCCGTAGAGGCACTACCCGGAAAGCCCACCGATATGACGGTGAGGCCATTCATCAGCCACACCGCCACCGTTCCCGTATCGCTGTGACGCCAGATGACATCCGCTTTCCCATCCTTATTGACATCCCCAGTACCGGCAATCTGCCACTTCGACGACACCACCCCCAATAAGCCGGAGGAGGCAATCGTAGGGCCGTTCATCAACCAAATCGCGACAGCCCAACTGCTCGTGTTGCGCCAGACGAGGTCCGCCTTCCCGTCGCCGTTGACATCATTCCGGGTAGGGAAACTTACGCCAACCTCAAACATCCATCCTAAATCTTGCAACAGAGGTTGAGCTAACCCGAGATCATGAATAGCCTTCCCGGAGGCTATTCCAGGTTCCATAAGCTGATCAGGCTTAATCGTGTTTGTAAAATGAGACACCGACGAACCCAATTGAACCGGGTTCGGAGCATACATCTGCACATGAGTGCCTGTTCGCCCAGCCGTTAGGGTCCCGGACGCCCCTTGGAGATTAACACCAACAAAATGAAGGTTCGGCCCAGCAACACTCGCAGTTTGCCGTTGAATATCAGCCATTGAAGGGTAATCGGCTGGACTGGCCCCATGATGCTCTAACCAGCGCATAAAGACATCGTTGACTCCAAGGAATTTCTCCCCAGTTAACACATCCACGAGTGACAAAAAACCAAGACCATGAAGAATTTCATGGAGTACCACGGTGACAAAATCAAATTGTCCCGCTGGTGGGTTGGCGTCTAGCCCAAAGTACCAATTCGTAAAATTTGCACTAAAGGTAGCATTTATATCACTGGTTGTAGGATCCAGGTCCTGTCCTGCAAGTTTATTCGCGAGCGATTGGACGTACCAGGTATTCGCCACAGGAGCATTGGGGAAATTCCTGTGGACGGTATTGGGGCCCGCCGACCCTAATATCCCCGTTCCCAAGGGATCGATTCGAGCATCCACTCGAATGCCCACCGTGCTCACCAGCAACTGTGCTAAAATATTGGCCGCATACTCAAAGGCTTTCAGCCTGGCCTGCCCAAGCGTGGTGGCCGTATTTCCACCCACTGGAGTAAAAGGCGCGGAATCGTTAAATCCTTCACCAGGGGTATCTTTATTCACAATCGTAATGGTGGCTGCGTAGGTCTCGGCCATGAGGCCAAAGCAGCCCAAGAGTACGACTAGCACAAATCCCGCCACACATCGGCTGAAGTGTCCCGGCAACTGAGCAAAAGAGGGGTCTCCTTGCCTTCTGGCTTTAGAATAATTCATGGGTTGAAGGGGTCTTATCTAATTATGTTTAGGGTTGTAATGGCTGAAGGTCTTCAGGATCATGTTGATGAATCGCCTCGTTCGCTCCATCGGGCACCTTAAGGATAGACTGAAACCGGCCCTCAACATTCACCATTGTCCCTCCCCCCGCATCCGGAACATCCTGTAAGCCCTCCGTACTCATACGACTCTCCGGTAACGGGCCTGATGGAAGAGGTCGCAGCGTCCCATCTGGTTCTTCAATTCGCATGGGCACTAAACCTGGCCGACTGGGTCCCTGGTGATGTTCAAGAGACGTCTCTCTCTCTTCTCCGCCATACATTTCAACAATCACCTCTGCTTGAAGGGGAAGGGCACTACTCAGTGTTATCCAAAACATGACAAATACCTGCGTCACGATTTTCATCCTATTTCCTCCTTTCACCAGTTCCCTTTATACTCTCTGAGAGAAAATTTGGTGAGAGACCTATCAAAAAAAGTTATGCTGCGATTTCTATCCAATCTACTGTTCCCTTTCGGCCATGATAAAAAAGAAAAAACATTGTGTTCCATTGAAATAGTTTGTCATATTTTTCCCGATACGTTCGGTTATGTATATGAAGCATGAGTGGATAGTATATCTCAAGAATTCCAACCACTCCATAGAAGGAAAATCTGCGAGGCTTGCGGATGCCACTAATTTAGTCCTAAATCAACAGATTCGGCCAATTGGGGTTCGTTTGAATCCATTAGTAAGTGTAAGTCGAAAATTGGCTTGGCCATATGATTTCGGCCTTTTGTTGAATTGAAAAACTACCAATAGAACCTTTTGACGCAACTCTTCTTCATCGCATAATCAAGGGAAAATAGGTCAACACCTCCATTTAGGCATAATTTCAATCGGTCATTTTTCATTGAGGAATCAAAACAAAGATATGGAAAATCCACCACGATTACTTGCTAGCTGGTTTCCATCATAGCATTGAAATTTATGTTGGAGATTTGAGTGTGGAAAGTATCAAATGAATAGGCATCGAGAAAAACATGCTAACCATGTGCTCTCTGGGGCAAATCGCCATGGCATCATAGACATTTTTGGCACAGGCAAATACCAAGTAAATATAGATTCATCCCTTTCTATTCGTGGCATACTTTGGGCATAAACCTTACAGCCTTCTCTCATTCATATAAAGCGCGTACTGTCAACTCCGGCGCAAAGCACAAAATGAGGGAAGGACTTAGTCTCGGGATTGAAGGTCCCCTCCATGTCACAAATCTTACCCCTTCACTCACTTTGCCGAGGTCGGCAATCCCATGATGCCTGTGACAGTGCTGCTTAGCACACTGCCAAAGCTTATACATCAGGTGCAGGAGGCTATCCATATGTAAAGCAACTTTTGGTCCATGTCGACCAATACAGAGCCGTGGAAAACAGGGACCCTCGGATTCGTTGTGCGTAATTTCTGCCAGTGCTTTGGCTGCTAGCCGTCACACTTACGGATGGATAGAGGCAACGAGCACCCGCCGCCACCTCCGATTCGACTGATAATGGTCATGCCAATGGCGCCGCACAGCAGCCTGTCCATCCACAGAAGCCAGAAATACCGCTTTGCCCTCGTCAATGATTCATATCATAAATTCATATTTGAACGCCGATCTGATTTCCTTGCCATGGAAAATGACAGGGCAGATTCTCTCCGAGTTATCCTAATAGCGGCCATATATTCGCTAGTGGTCACGCGTATGACAATCTGGGTCTGCAGTCGGTCCCTGCGGTCCGTCTGGTTTTGCCTAAAAAATTTACTCAAAAACAACGGGCGTCTCCGTCTTCTCACTTTCCCTGCTTCCTTTTCAGAGTTGATCAGGCTGTCATGTTCTTGTATTCTTTGGCGCCTGGCGAGGAAGAGGGAATCAGGCAGTTTACTATCAACAGCATGGCAGGTTTTTTTATGATCTGTACCTCCTAAGTTTTTCTTTTAAAGACTTCACTCTTCAAAGGATAATCTTGAGGTAGGCCAAAAAAATTTTCGTGATCCATATTCATTAGGGAGAGACAGTATGAAACAGATGTCCCGTCGAGTTTTGAGAAGATGGGGTGCGTTAATGATCTGGTGTGTAGTGGGCAGCCCTGTGATCGCCAATGCAAATTCCGATCTTGTGGAAACAGGTCGGCTTTTGGCCACATTATTGGATGCGGGTCGAGTAACGATCGGCCAGAATCAAGCCTTAATTAATGATCCAAGCAAAGGCGATAAGGGTTTTACCCCGGAGGTATTCGAGAAACAGATGATAGCGTTATACCAGGAACGAATGGGGATCGATTTACATAACTTGCAGAATGCACAAATTCCTGATCAAGCCAAGCCATTATTGACTAGACTTATAGAAGAAAGTCAGAAAACCGTGGCCAGTTATCAGACAGTGATAAACTTCGAAGGCGTCAAATTCAAAGGGCTCATTCCCGCCACCTTTGGCACCGAAACGGCCAAGCGTTTTCAAAACTGGTCAAAGGTATATTTAAAGCAGACGGCGCCTGATCATTTCTTAAGAAACCCCAAAAACAAAGCTGATGCCTTTGAAAGAGAAATAATGCAAACTTTTTCGGCTTCTGCC
>JAOTTP010000038.1 GCA_029864405.1 Nitrospirota bacterium | reverse complement strand
ATTTTCTCAGGGTGGAACTCCGGCTTCCCTTAATCGTCAGACTACATTCCACCTATCTCAATGCTGCGTATGATTTTGGCAGGGAAAGATCCGTCACCACCCTGGTCTGGTGCTCAAAGGAGAGTGGGGGCCATATTTTTTTGTTACTACAATAGTCTTTCTTCTTCCCAACTCGAGACCACAGTGACATTCCCAATATGATATTTCATGGCCCGTGTTGATGTAGAAGGCCAGAGATTGGCATCATGTCGGGTGTGCTATCGAGGAAGAGACCACCGTGGCGTGGAATATGATCCTGAGCTGTGAGCATGCGATTCTATATTTTACGCAATCAGGTTGTCGTTTTGGCTTCTAGTGCGAAGGAATTTGGCGAATGGGTGGAAACGGCTGATCGGGTTGTGAGTCACACACAGGTTGCCGACATTGAGGTGTCTACAGTTTTTCTTGGGATTGATCATCAGTTCTTCGCCGGCCCCCCTCTCCTGTTTGAAACGATGGTGTTTGGTGGCGCTCTGGATCAAACGTGCCGCCGCTGTTCCACGTGGAATGAAGCCGTTGCGCAACATGAAGTGATCTTGTCAGAAGTGTTAAACCGACTGTATGGCTATTATAAGCCAGGTTGAACCTGTGCCGTTCGTTTCGTCTTCAATCTGCTTGGGGGCAGGCCTTCCATTCACACATACTTCCAGCCCTTTTCCCACCTTCCAGCTTGCTCAGAATGATTCACTTTTCTCTGTGGGTTCTTATGGGAAAAGTTCTGTTAAGCGAAGGTGGATGGTACTTGTCTTTTAGATGCCGGGTTTCGGCCCATAGGTGTTAAGCTAAGCCAAAGAATTTCCTTGTCCCTGCGCTTGTCAAGCGCTTTTTTTGTGCTAGTATACCGATAGCTTTATAAATGCTATCGGCTATAACGGGAGGAGGAACCGATGACGCGAGAAGAGCAGGCTCTGCAACGGATTCAGACCCAACTGGCCCAAATGGGGCCAGTCTTACCGGGGAGCTTGAGTGTGCAGTGGAATGTGTGTGGGACACCTGGCTGTCGGTGCAAAGCCCCCTCCAATCCCAAGAAGCATGGGCCCTACTATCAGCTCAGTTTTACCGTGGCGGGCCAGAGCTCCACGCTCTTCGTCCAGAAGGGGGACCTGGGCGAGGTGCGGCGGCGGCTCAAGCGCTATCAGCGATTCAAGGCGTTAACCACGGCCTGGGTACAGGCGTGTCTCGCCCTGGCTCGCCAGCAAGGATTCAGGGGGACGTCAGCATGAGGGGGCTGCCGAGGTTGTTCGCGGGGTTAAAAAAAACGAGATTACGCGGCTCGCCAAACAGACGGGGTTTCAGCAACGCCACGGGCGGCTCACGCCCTATGAATTCCTCGTCCTGCTGACGCTGGGCCAACTGGGGATGATGCATCCGTCCTTGGGGGGGATGGTCGCGGCGTTATCCACGCGCATCAGTCGCGAAGCCTTACATCAACGCTTTACGGCCTCGGCGGCCGTCTTTCTCCGCCATTGTCTGCACACCGTGCTTCGGCACAAACTGCAGCCGGTCCCGATCCGCACGAAACTGCTCCAGCCGTTTGCCCGCGTCCTGCTCGTGGATAGCTCGAGTTGGGATGTCAGCGAGAAACTGGGCGCCGTCCTCCCCGGCTCAGGGGGCAACGCCTCCACCGCCAACTGCAAACTCCAAACGGCGTATGACTACAAGCAGGGCGAACTGACCGTTCTGGCGGACACCGCCGGCACCGTGCCGGATAATCGCTACACGGACCATCTGCCGGCCCTGGTCAACAAGACCGACCTGGTGCTCTTCGATCAGGGCTATTTCAAGCTGACGACCGTCAACGCCATTATGATGAAAGGAGCCTTCTTTCTGACGCGCTTGTTCCTCGACACCACGGTGCACGATGGCCAGACGAGCGAGCGGCTTGACCTCGGCCAGGTCTTGCGGGCCGCACCGGGGCCGACGTATGAACGCCAGGTGCGCATGGGGCAGGGCCCGAATCAAACGTGCGCCTGTCGGCTGGTGTGCCTGCGCGTGACCGCCCAGGTGGCCCAGGCCCGACGCCGACGGTTCAAAGCCCACGCCCGCCGACAAGGCAGGACCGGCAGTCAACGACATGTGGCCTTGTGCGACTGGACGCTCTTGATCACCAATGTGCCGGAGCCCTGGCTGCCCCTGGACATGGTGCGGGCCTTGTATACGCTCCGCTGGCAGATCGAGGTGCTGTTCAAACAATTCAAATCCATTCTTCGTGTGTATCAGTCGGCTACCGGCAATGCCCATCGCTTGCGATGTGAGCTCTATGGCAAATTGATTGCCGCGGTATGGGTGCAGCGCCTGCATGCCGTCGCCCACACCGCGGTGTGGCATACCGCACACCAAGAGATCAGTCTGGCAAAACTATACAAACGGCTCCAGGAACGCGCGTTTCTCCTCTCGCAATTCTTTCTGTTGTCGGAGGCTCAAGCCATGGAGTATGTATCTCAAGAGCTTGAGACGCTGCTCAGGTGCTGTCGAAAATATCGACAACGCTCACGGATGACTACGCTGGAAATGCTCAAAGCGGGCTTCGATTCTAGGCTTCATACGGGAAAAAGCAGAGGCTTAGCTTAACACCTATGGGTTTCGGCCCGGCCACCGAGCCACTTTTGTTTCGGCGAAAGTGGCCAAAACCATTTTCACCCAGGTCAGCCACATTGCAGCGTGCCGCCGCAGGCCAACGGAGGGGCGGCCCAACTCGCTTTACTCAAACAAGGCCCGCCTCTTGATTTGAGCGTCAGCCCGGATAGCCGACCTGCAGATGGGGTGTAGTACGGAACCGGGTTGTTGTGAAACTCGCGCGAGTGCAGCTGGGCTCAGATCCTTCGCTGCTGCTCAGGATGACAATGCGGGGAATAAGATAAATGCCCGATGACTCACCGACTGGGATGGGTTTTTGCTAATCTTGCGTGGGTTCGCTGGGGGCATAGGTCCTTTTCAATTTTCGTGTTTGATGTTTGTCTTTTCCTCGAGAGGCAGTTCGAAACGGCCGTTCACGATACCAAGGACGGTAATATCCTCATCTAAGTTTTCCCAGCGTAAGGCATACCCATTGACTTCAACTTTGACTTCTCCTAATTCTTCATTTGTTGCCTCCCGAAGTCTTCGAAATCGTGACGCCGGGAAACCGATAATCCTCCCATCGTACGGATATGGGGTCAGGCATGAGTATGGACTTTTGAGAGATGATCGCCGCACCCAACATGAAACCAGCCCCTTCGAAAAAGGGACGATCTTCAATATGTCTCGGGCATGTCGGAGAGGAAGATGGATTCCCGCTTACTCCTGGCGGGAATGACGGAAGGGCGTCGCGTGTCGCTGCGCGCGGGTGCGGCTGGGCTCAGATCCTTCGCTGGGCCCTTGTCCTGAGCGAAGTCGAATGGATCAGGATGACAATCAGATAGATACCCGATAACAAATGTCGGGTATGACGAAAGATTCGGGGTTAGGCATGAGTATGGACTTTTGAGAGATGATCGCCGCACCCAACGTGAAACCAGGCTTCTCGAAGAAGGGACGGTCTTCAATATGTCTCGGGCATGCCGGAGAGGAAGATGGATGCCCGATGACGAATGTCGGGAATGACGACTTCGGATGGATTCCCGCTTACTCCTGGCAGGAATGGCGGAGAGGGGGAGCGGTTTTCGCTGACCTTGCGTGTTTCGCTTGGGGCTCAAATCCTTCGCTGCTGCTCAGGATGACAATGTGGGGGGAGGGATCAGGATGACAAACCGGGGATCCCCCCTGCCCAACTACTTGTAGGTGCAGGCTCTGACTGGGGGAAGACGGCATGAGGATGGAACTTTGAGGTTCCTGGAGCGTATCACTTTGTGCCGTGTCGGCTTGAGAAGGCTCGCTGAGGTTTTAGAGGATGAAGGCTTGCAAGATGACGGCACAGAGGGAGATGGCGGATATGGCGATCGCCGCAAGACTGAGCTGCCAGGCGCGCTGCTGATTTAAGGTAGCCACTGTGGCGGCCTGCTCGATGGCCGCCACGGTGCTTTGCAATTGTTCGGCAAGTTCTTTGACATGCTTGGCATTTTGGGAGGCGGCTAGCTGCAACTCACTGATCTGCTTTTGTAACAACTGTGTCTGATCAGGCGTGGCCTCAGTGCTTTTTTTCGTAAACGCTGGCCCCGTTGCTGAAATAATTGTCCCGATATGTGGAAGAACGGCTTTGAGTGCTGGAATCAACCATGTCGCCATACAATACCCTCACAATATACACGCTATTAAAATCTGAGGAATGATCAAGAGCAATATGAGGAAAACTTATGCGTTTGTCAAAGAAGTGGCGAGGGAGCCCATGAGATGATCAATGCAGATCAAGTGGGTTCACGATTCGATGAGCCTTTACCCTCACTCCAACCCTCTCCCTGGAAGGGCGAGGGAGGCTTGAAATCCCTTAGTTGACAGTTCAACTCATAGAGTGAGCTCAGTGCGCGTCTGAGGTCAGTTTTTCCCTTGATCGTCCCGATTCCTTGGGCTTATTTTTTCACAAAGAGATAGATTGCCAAGGCGATGAGGATGACGGCAAAGATTTTTTTGAACATGTCAGTTGGAACATCTTCAATAAGGCGTGCCCCGATTTGTGCCCCGATAATTCCGCCCAGGCCGAGCAAGAGACCATACTTGTAATCAACGTGAGCCATCTTACCGTGGGCAATCAAGGCAGAGACAGAGATAACCAGAATCCCGACAAATGAGGTGCCCACCGCTTTTTGCGCCGTGAATCCCAGAAATAACAGCAGGGGGACCATCAAGAATCCGCCGCCAAGCCCGGTGAATGAGGCTCCCATTCCCACAAACACTCCGCTCGCAATCATGGCTAACGAGGTGAGATCCATGCATCTATTCCTTTTTGATGGTGTGTGAACCTGAAATGACGAGATAGGTCAATTATAGAAAGAAAGATACAGTCACCGCACGACACGACAAGCCCACTCCCCTGGCTGAGGATGTGGGATGCTAATCCCCCGGAAGGTCGATTTTGACTGAATGCTCTTCTTGGCTACCACAAACCATCGGTGCTCGTGACAGGAAACTCCGCCACGTGAGGCTGCACAAACGTATTGTGACGCATGCGAATGTTTGTGCCCACAGTGGTGTGAATGCCAGCACCGGACTGCCCAACTAACGAACGGTAATACTCTTCGACAATCTGATGAAACGCCTCGTAATTGAATGGTCCTCTGTAATTCATGGGTTTCGACACTTCGAGAGGGGCATCCTCAAATGAGGAACCGACCGTTTGCTTGATGTCGGCATAGAGGCCTTCGTATTTGTGGCCATCTAACTCAAAATCAAAGAACACGCGGGAGATCATGTGTTCATCGTTGCTGCCATAGTCCTGAGAATCCTGAATGAGCTTTTGAAGGGTAATCTTGCCTGTTTGCATTGGACGGTCTCCTGAAAAATTCTATGGAGAAATAAATCACCGGTATGCCGACATTCCCATAGCCTGACCTTGGACTATCCTGAAATTTTCAAATTTTGTCAATAATAGATCCACGTGCATACGATGCGGACAAAGCCGTCGAATGGCATGAGTCGGCAAATACGCAATATTCCCTGGAAAGAGACCCCCGTATTCCCGTAAGATTGCCCGGCACTATAATCAATACATTGATTGGTTCCTGAGATCGATCATAACCCAGCCGACTGTTTGGAGATACCGTAAGATGAATCAACCCCATGATGGAAACGAGCCCTCCATGAATTCGCCTGAATATGACTCTCCCCAACCAGTCTCCATGGCTCACCTGGCCGATCCACATCTTCTTTACCAAAAGAGTGTGCAAAGCCCCGAACTGGATATGCCATTCCTCACCGAGTATTTCGAGGGATATACACACACACCTCTTCGCCACTTTCGGGAGGATTTCTGTGGAACCGCTTTTTTGTCTTCCCATTTCGTGACCCGGCATCCCGACAATCATGCCATGGGCATCGACCTGGATTGGCCCACACTGAATTGGGGCATCAAGCACAATATTTCTCACCTGACTCCGGATCAACAACAGCGGCTCACCCTCGTCAATGACAATGTCTTGAACGTCCGGCATCCCCTCTCGCAACTCACCGTCGCCATGAATTTCAGTTATATGGTGTTTCGTGATCGCCCCACCCTCTTAGAATATTTCACGAATGCCAAGCGGTCACTTCAGCCCGGCGGGTTATTCGTGCTGGATATCTGGGGCGGCAGCGAAACGCAGGTGGAGCAAGAGGAGCATCGAGACATCGACAATCCCGCTGACGACGGCATTGGAGATTTTATCTTTGTGTGGGATCAGGATGTTTTTGAACCCTCCACGTATTTCTGTACGACCCGGATTCATTTTATCTTTCGCGATGGCAGTGAGCTACGCAATGCCTTCGTCTATGATTGGCGCTTGTGGACGATCCCCGAGGTCACAGAACTTATGAAAGAGGCCGGCTTTGCAGACGTGCATTTGCTCTGGGAAGGCCTCAATGCCGAGGCGAATGAAGGAACCGGCACCTATCATCGCGTTGGGAAGGGTGATTCCGATCCGTCATGGATCGCGTATCTGGTGGGACAGAATCCAGAATAAGGGATGATGTATCCACTAGGCTGATGGCCATACCTACCTCTCCCCTGCGTGAATCCTCTTTTTGCAAATGGAAAGAGCGCTGTCCGTCAACTTCCTGAAAAAATGAAACATTCATTTCTGCTGTGAATCCTCTTCTTCGATCCGACAAAACGTAAATATGGCTCTTTCCCTTTTTGAATGTGAGTCCATTGTCGGGGAAGTGAGCCGGGCCCTTGTCGGTGGGTTCATCCAGAAAATTCACCAACCCCGGCCGTTGACGTTAACCCTGGATGTTCGTGCGCCCGGGCAGACCTGTGCATTACTGGTGTGCGTGGAGCCCCGGTTCGCCCGCCTGCATCTCACCTCTCAAAAGTTTGAGAATCCGCCGACTCCCCCACCCTTTTGTGCGTTTCTGCGTTCACACATAGAGGGTGGGCGAATTGTGGAGATCAGCCAGGAGCCCGGGGACCGGATTGTGTCTCTCACGATTATGAAAGCCCAACGGGTGGCTGTGTTGGTGATTGCGTTGACCGGCAATCAAGCGAATGTGCATGTCTTGAATGAGGGAAAATTGGTCTTGCGATCGCTACGGGAGTCACGTGTGAAGGTTGGAGAGCGCTATACGCCCCCAACATTGAGGCCGGTTCGACCGCCAGAGGCTCTCCCTCCCCTAGCCATGGCTGGCCGCGTCCCGCAAGACGAGACCGTTGCTCCCCAGGAAGAGAAAATTGGTGAGCCGATTCCTGGAGCCTCCAATCAAGGAACAGAGGGATTTGGGGAACGGTATCCGGTGTCGGCTGAATTGGAAGCCCGATATGGACAACAAGAACAGGAGGAAGGCAAGGATGCCATCCTTGAACAGCAACTGGCGCAGGCTCGGAAGGCGCTGAAACATGCGAAAAGAAAAATTCATGCGTTACAGGAAGATTTCAAAAAGACGGAGCGGTTTCGGGACTATGCCCGTTATGGAGAGCTTTTAAAGAGTCATCTCCATGAAATCAAAAAGGGACAGGAGGCCATCGCCATCGTCGATTACTACGATCCGGCGTTGCCTACCCTCACGCTTCCTTTGGATCCTTCAAAAGATGCGGTGTGGAATATGGAAGATTATTTTCGGAAATATCATAAATTTGTCGGAGCGCAGGAACATCTCCAGCCTCGCGTGGACCAGGCCCACCAGGATGTGGGTCGATTGGAGGCGAAATTGGCTCAGTTGGAACTAGGGATGGTTGATCCTGATTTTTCACCTAAAACCAAGAAACCATTTGGAGCTGCGATTCCCCAGGGTACTCGGATACCCAAAGGCCGGCCGGCTCCAGCCCAGGGCTACCGGACGTATACATCGGCCGATGGGCTTCCTATTTTAGTCGGGAAAACGGCAAAGGATAACGATCACCTGACCTTAAAGGTCGCCAATCCGGATGATCTGTGGCTCCATGCCCGAGGGACCCCAGGGTCGCATGTGGTGGTCCGGTTGGAGAAGGGCGCCACGGTACCCCCGGAGACATTGAAGGATGCGGCGACGCTGACCCTGTGGTTTAGTGACTTGCGAAAAAGCGGGAAGGGTGAAGTCATTTATACTCTGCGGAAATTCGTCAAGAAAGGAAAAGGCTTCAAACCCGGATCCGTCACGGTGGAGAGAGAGAAGTCGCTCTGGATTGAATTAAAGGAGGAACGATTGAAGCGGTTGAAAGGCGAATCAAATCCTGAGTGACCATGTCATCCTGATCCATTCGACTTCGCTCAGGAAAAGGACCAACGAAGGATCTAGCAAAGCCGTGTCATCGTCAGCCTGGGCACAGATCCTTCGCCCGTGGCTCAGGATGACAAGGTTGTTGTCGGTACTTCCATCTCACCATTTCATCTTTGCTGAAAAAAACCTCCTCTCCAGACATAGGACAGGAAATACCTTCTACTCGCTTTTCCTTTCTCCAATCTTCAGACGACATTTTCGAACATGTTGCCCCTTATGTGTCAAGAAATGTGAGAGTCAGGAGCCAGAAGGTTAGACCATAAAACAACCGTCTGTGGCCCAGTCAAGGAACTGTCTTCAACTCTAACCCTCGTCACAGCCCACCTAAGTTGCCCACAAACTTTGGGCTTTTCTGATGTGTCCCCTATACAGGGAAGAACCAAGTAAACACGTTTAGGGCGTCAAAAACGGGGGAAAACCGAAACGGTTCACCTCTGAATTTCACGATCTTCACACAATTCCCTTAGCGCGTCATTCATGCGTACAGGAAATTCGGATCTAACCGATAGAGATGAGATGTCGGAGGGTGAAATGCGAAATATTTGTACGCTTGGACTTGTGGGTTTCTTCATACTCCTTGGTGGTTGCGCGTCTCATGATACAACCCATCATACAACCAATGATGAGCAGGTGGATCTCTATCTCAGCACATTGGATGATAAGCATTTCGTCTGGTGCGAATTAGATCTGGAGGAGTGTCGACAGGACTTTGAGCAATGGAAACGTACCGCACGAGGTAGCAGGATAATTGAGGAATTCGAACGAGAGGATACTGGGCAAACAGACAATACTCCCCACTTGCCGAATGTCTTTCGTACGCGTTTTGTGGATGAAAGCCAGCTTGCAGAGGAGATGGTGGGGGAGCGCGGCAAGGGGCAGGATTTCAGTCAGGACTCTGCAGCTTTTGGTAGGTCGTTTCCGTCTATCGATGAGAATCGAGATACCTTACAAGAAGGTTTAGGTGCGGCTCCAAGAATATATGGTCCCCAATTCGCGCCCTGATACCCTTGAGGAGCCGTTGCGGGTGATTCACCAACGAAGCGGATTTTGCGGGCTCGTTCGCTGGCTTCATACATTCTCTCTATCACGACAGATTTAAACTCACCATTCGGTTCAGATCCCTCCTCTTGATACCCCCCAACGCGCTGATTGCCCAACAAGCTGTCCCTTAACCTTAACCGGAGATTTCCTTGGAACTAAACACGGCATCCTCCGTCAGGTACTGTCGTGCCCAACCACTGGCTACCACGCATCAAGCCTACCCTCCTTCATTCTTCTCTATCCAATTGGGTAAACGGCGAACCAAATGGACGCAGTAGAACTGCCTCATTGTTAGTTTTTCATAAATCGCCTTCAACTTCCGCTGTACTTGAAATTCGCCATAAAAGACCTAAATATATAAGAAATATCCTTCCATATTCAGACAAAAGAAAACTCTTACTTTAAATTTTATAAATTTACTCATGCAAAACTTTAATTATCGGGGCTAGCCGCATGTAAGTATTTGCACCCATTTATTATTTGCTTCATGTAGGTTGAACAGGGAGAAAATGAGGGAAGGTGTCTGGTCCGTTTTGGGGAACTTATTCCCCTACCCGGACCAGCATGCCGCGATCTTTGCAGATATTGAAGGTGTGATAGAACCATGCCACGATGATCACAAGGAACCCAAAATTGAGCCCCGTGGCCCACAGCAAATGTGTCACCGGCAAGTCTCCGGTGGTGAGGACCGCACGCATCCCTTCAAAGATATGCGCGGGAGGGACCATCCAGGCAATGGATTGCAGCACAGGGGGAAGGACCTCAATGGGGTAAAACACACAGGAGATGGGTTGGAAAAGGAAGACCATGCCCCAGGCCAGCACTTCCGCCTGTTGTCCAAAGCGCATGATAATGGAGGTGGTGAGCACGCCGATGATCCAGCCGGATATCACGAGATTGAGTATGAATGGGACCAAGGAGAGTCCCATCTGGAGGATATCGTAGGAATAAAACACCCAGGCGAAGAGCATCATCAAACTGCCTACGGCCGTCACCTTGAGCACGCTCATGGTCATGGTTGCGACCAGATATTCCCCGACCGTTAACGGACTGGCAAACAAATTCATGAGATTGCGGGCCCACATTTCTTCTAAAAACGAGACCGCAATGCCTTGCTGCGCGCGAAACAAGACATCCCATAAGATTAGCGCCCCCAGAAAAAATGAGACGGCGCCATGCAGTGACATGCCGACCCTTTCCAGGTAGATCGTAATGAATCCCCACACGACTAAATCTAAAAACGGCCAATAAAAGATCTCCAGCAACCGGGCGAAGCTTCGCTTATAGAGATACATATGACGCGACAATAAGGCGAGGATACGACCGAGACTCATGGACCGTTCGGCTCTCTCGCCAATTTCAAAAAGACCTCTTCTAGATCTCGTTGACCGTAGCGTTGAATGATTTCGGGGGCGGTGCCTTCAGCCACGATTTTTCCCCGTTGCAGGAAAATGATCCGATCAGACATTTCCTCCATCTCCCGCATGTTGTGCGACGTATAGAGAATACTTAATCCCTCCGACCGTTGGTATTCTTTGAGGAATGATTTAATTTTATTGACGATATCAGGATCCAAGCTAGCCGTGGGTTCGTCAAGAAACAGGACCTTTGGTTCCGTCATGAGGGCTTTGGCCAAAGTCAGCCGCGACATTTGGCCGGAGGACAGTTTTCTCGTGAGTTTATGTCGGATCTCCTCCATTTCCAATTTTTTGACGATGTCATTGATGCGCTGCTGGATGTTTTTAAGGCCATAGAGGCGTGCGATGACTTTGAGATTTTCTTCCACCGTTAACGAAAACGGCATGGATATATAGGTGGAGGAAAAATTCACCTGCTGAAGAATGGCTTCTCGATGCTTGGCCAAATCCAGGCCAAACATGTGAATGCTCCCGACGGTCGGCGTGATGAGCCCTAACAACATATGAATCGTGGTGGTTTTACCGGCGCCATTCGGCCCAAGCAGACCGAGTATTTCACCTTTTTTGATGTCAAAAGAAATATTATCGACGGCGGTAAAGCCCTGAAACCGCTTGGTGAGGCTTCGAACTTCAACCACAGGGGGAGCCATGGAATCGGAGGCAGGCATTAAAACAAAAATCCACCAATTTTATCAGGCAGATGACAGGTTTCACAGCGGTTGCTCAGGACTTCGCCTTCGTGGGTTTGTTTCCCATCATGACAGCGAAGGCAATCGGCCATACTGGCCTTCCAGAGGACCGAGTCTTTTGGAAGATCTGGTTCATGTGGTTGGTCATCGAGTTTGACATGCCCACGCGGAATTACTATGGGATAGCGTTTAATGGGTGTCCCGTGCACGACCCGCCCGTGGCAGGTCGTACACCCCTCCCCTTTCCCGCGTTTCTCAAAGGCCTCCATGTGTTCCCGATGATTCATGATCAGACCGACATCTTTGACTGGTGTCGGTAGATCACGGACTGAGACTTCCGTCACACGCAAGATCGCTCGATGACAACCGATGCACATGGAAGAAGACACATGGGATTCAAGGTTGTGCGGTTCGGTTGGCGTCCCCAAGAAGGTGATCGCGACGTCTTCTAGTCCGGCAAATATTTTATCGTGAATAAAACCCGAGATGCCTGGACGCACGTGGCAATCGACACAGGTCACATCTTTATGACTGGATCGTACCCAGGAATCGTAGGAGGGTGTAATGGTATGACAACTCGCGCAGAAGGTGGGCTGATTGGTCAGCGGGATCGCCACCGCCCCTCCTAAGGCCAGCACGAGGAGTGCGGCCGCAATGAGGGTCAGGCCTTTTCCCATGAACGCTACGAATCCCTGTGGAGGGGAAATCGTTGAATGATCAGCTGCGCTAGTCCGTGGACGTCGTCCCGATCAAACCAGGGTGCCGAGCATTCGATCCGTTTCATCGAAGCCACCGCCAACAACCCATCTAGGGACACATCCACTTCTTGTAGTTGCTCACGCACGACGACCACCTTGGGAAAACCGTGGCTTTTCCAGCCTTCGGCAATAATTAAGTCGATTTCTCCATTGATGAATCGGTCACGGACTTGATCGACAGGAAGTTCTTCCGGGACATCCGCGAACATGGCCAGGCTCCCTTTGGATAAGACGATGACCGTACTGGCCCCTGCGCGTTTGTGACGCCAACTGTCTTTGCCTTCGGTATCGAGATCGAACCCGTGCCCGGCATGTTTGATGGTGGCCACTCGATACCCCGCGTGTGTCAGTTCCGGGATCAGCCGTTCGATCAACGTCGTTTTGCCACTGTTGGAGCGGCCAACAAAGCCCAAAATGGGAGGTGTCATGATAAACCCTATACTTCCTTCTACGAAGTCGAATAATGCCCAATAGACCGAGTGCCTGATGAAAAATATTCCGTATGCCTCTTAAAAATTTCGTGATAATAATTGGACGGTCACTGAATCGCCGGGCTTCAGAGATTCGATCTCTTCCGGCACATCGATGAATCCATTCGCTTTCACCATTGAGGTGAGGATGCCAGACCCTTGCCCACCGGTCGTCCGGACCGTGAGGACACCATTTTCGTCCTGAAGAATGCCACGGAGGAAATGACGCCGGTCCGTATGCTTGGAGAACGTTTCTTGAAAGACTGCCTTCACAACCGGCCGTTCCCACTTCCGATGCCCGCCCATTTTCAACATGGCCGGGCGCACGAGTTGATCAAAGGTGACCATAGAAGACACGGGATTCCCCGGCAAGCCAAAGGCGAGTTTCCCTTGGATTTTCCCGAAGGCTACCGGCTGCCCCGGGCGAATCGCCAATTTCCAGAAATTCATGTCGGCCCCAAGTTCCGCAAACACCGGCTTGGTAAAATCATAATCTCCCATGGAAACTCCGCCGGATAACACCAGGATGTCGCAGGTAAGCCCCTGCCGGATTTTGTCTTTTAACGAGTCAGGGTCGTCCTTCGCAATTCCTAAGAGGACCGGGATTCCTCCTGATTCCTGAACGGCGGCTGCAATACCATAACTATTGGAGTTGACGATTTTATGCTCATCAAATGATTCATCCAGATCCGCCAACTCATCCCCTGTTGAAAGGATGGCGACTCGAGGACGCTGCGACACCAGGACAAAGGATTTTGCCAGGATAGCCAACATGCCGATTTCTCCTGAACGCAGTTGGGTCCCTTTCGGAATGATGCACTCTCCTTCCGTGACATCTTCCCCTTTTGGCCTGATGTTCGAACCCTGACCGGCTTCAGGCTTCATGATACGAACCGTCGCGTCCGAAGGCTCAGTGTATTCCACTCGCACAACCGTATCCGCACCAGCCGGCATGGGGGCTCCAGTCATAATCCGAATCGCTTCCCCAGGACCAACGGTCTTGGTGGCCACTGCCCCTGCCGCGACATCCTCCACAATGTTCAATTCGGGAATGCGGGTGATGGCATGCTCTTGCTTAATGTCAGCCCACCGGACCGCAAAGCCGTCCATGGCCGAATTATCCCATGGCGGATTGGATCGTGGCGCAATGATGTCTTCCCCCAATACCCGACCCAAGGCATCAAGGAGCCCGATTTTTTCGCAGCCCAAGGGATGCGCCGCATCTAAAACTGTTTGTTGGGCTGAGGTTAACGAAGTAAGCTGATCCATGTGTCTTGCCTAATCATGCGGAAGGTTGAAGTGGTTCGCTGAAGGTGCATGTCCTCTATTCAGAGACTCGCCACCGTAGCATATAAAAAATATATAGGTTCTCATTCTTTGCTGTTGTCACGAAAAATGCCATGCTTAAACATCCGAATATCCCATGCCGTTTTGACCAAATGGTCAGAGGGTCATCGTTCTCAGTGGAAAAGGTCATTCACGAGACATAAAGAGTGCAGATGGTCGTGGGCACACATCATAACGTGTCTGAGTGACCGGTTAGGCCTTTTTGAATGGAGCCGGCCTGGCCGACACCTTCACCAGCGAGTCTTTCTTCTTACAGAACTCCTCGACCTTGTTGGCAATCGCATGAATGGCGTCAGCCGTGGGAAGATCCGAATGAAACAGCGCATACGGCTCGCCACGATCACATTGGAGAACCATTTCCGGATCGAGAGGCACACGACCAAGGAACGGGACCCCCATGTCTAGCGCTGAGGCTTCGCCTCCCCCTTTTCGAAACAGCTCAATGGATTGGTGACAATGCGGACAATCTAAGCCACTCATGTTTTCGACAATACCGATGATGGGAATCTCACTGTCTCTGGCGAAGGTGACCGATTTACGTGAGTCTAGCAGCGCCACTTCTTGCGGCGTAGACACAATCACGCAACCCGTGACATCACCAATGAGATCAATCGTCGTCACCGATTCATTCCCGGTCCCTGGCGGAAGATCGATGAGGAGAAAATTAAGGTCTTGCCATTCAACTCCACCCAACAGTTGGTTGATGAATTCAAATTTATACGCATCCCGCCAAATGATGGGATCATCGGAGTTTTGGAGAAGAAAGGACATCGAGGCAATTTTCATATTATAGGCTTGATGCGGAATAATCCCGCCGCCTGTACTGATTTTGAGTTTTTGGCCTTCGGCTCCTACCATTTTTGGGATATTGGGGCCATGAATATCCATATCGCAAATACCCACTTCATAACCTTTTAATGCCAGACTAATGGCCAGATTGGTGGTCATCGTACTTTTCCCGACCCCGCCCTTATTACTCATCACCAAGACTGTGTAATCAATGCGCTCCATGCGTTTTCCGACCAGCCAGCGACTATGCCCTTCACGGTCTTTTTGGCAGGTTTCGGTTTCATCACAAATTGCACAGGCCCACATATAGGTACAGATATCCCCATTCGAACTCGAGGATGGTTGAATCATATTCAGTTCAGTTGCCATGAATCCCTCCACATACATCCACTACGATGATATTTTCATAATATAAATCGACCAACGTCATTGGTCATGGCGTGGCCATACTTCCCATTTTCTCCACCATATGCTCTAAGAGCGGTAACACGACATCTAAATTTTCCTGTACACCCTTCACGCTTCCCGGCAAATTTATAATCAGAGTGCTCCCCTTAATTCCTGCAGTTCCACGTGAGAGCATGGCGGTCCGGACTTTTTTGAGACTTTCGGCCCTCATGGCTTCTCCGATCCCGGGGATCTCTTTTTCAATCACGTCTTTGGTTGCCTCTGGCGCCCAATCCGTTGGTCGCACACCCGTTCCACCCAGGGTGAAAATGATGTGAGGCGCGGTCGTCTCACAGAGTGTGGCCAACTGACGAGAAATGGCCTGGCGATCATCCACCACGACTTCATAGGATAAAAGGGTCAATTGGTGATTCGTCAAGATCCTTTCCAAAGATTTCCGATTCTCGTCTGGGGCTTGGCCCGACTGAATTTTGCTGCTGATCAACACCACCGCCACCCGTATCATTAGGAGCCCCCGCCGTCGTTCATGTTACCGCGGACGAGAGTCGGGTACATTGACATACTCATCATCTCCACCAGCCACAGCTCCCACTGGTTGCGGGGCTAATGGAGAACGCGGACCGCCCGCCGGGCCAGAGGCCGGAGTGGGTGTGGCCGCATCCTCACTTTCTGGGGCTTTTTTCTTTCCAAAGACCTGCGCACTGATAATGCCCACTTCATAAAAGAAATACATCGGAATGGCCATAATACATTGATTAAATGGGTCAGGCGTGGGCGTCAGAATCGCCGCGAACAGAAAAGATCCCAGGAATGCCCATTTCCGATATTGTCGCAACAAGGGAGCATCGACCCATCCCAATTTGGCCATCAAGGTCAACGCGAGCGGAACCTCAAAAATCAGGCCAAACACCAACATGAACCAGAGAATAAAGCCCACATAATTGGCAATAGAAATTTGTGCAATAAACCCGGAAGCCAGCCCATACGAAATTAAAAAATGTAACGCGAAGGGCAACACGACAAAGAAGCAAAAGGTCAATCCCAAATAAAATGCGACGGTGCTAATCGCGGTGAAGGGCCCGACAAACCGGCGTTCCTGGGCATGCAATCCCGGAAGAACAAATTGCCAGACTTCCCACAACCAATGCGGGGTCGACAAGACCAGTGCACATAATCCGGCCACTTTCACATTTTGCCATAACGCTTCAGCCGGAGAGAGAAAGACGAAAGGAATTTTTGGCAAATCCGATGGCATCCATTCCCATGAATCTAAAATGAAATAATTTTGCAGAGGAATCCGTAGCCAGGAAACAAGCGTATCCGCATAAAAAAATGTCCCAACAAAGACACAGGCCATGACAATGACTGCCCGTGTGAGTCGCCATTGGAACTCTTGCAAATGCTCCATGACGGGCATTTTTTTGTCTTCCAGTGGTTTAAAGACTTTCTCTTCAAACCAGGAACCCATTTTGCTTTGTTTGGCCATATTCGTCCTACACCACAAGAACCAAAGGGGGGCTCACACTCTCGCCCCCCTCAGTTCTCTCAGCCTTTATTGAGGATTCACCGCGATATACAGATTATTGCCTCGCCGGTTGACCAACAGCACGGCCAACTCATCTTTGGCAATTTTTGACGCAATTTGTTTGAAATCGTCAATGGTTTTCACGGCTCCACGACTAACTTCTTGAATGACGTCACCGACTTGAATGCCAGCAGCCTCCACGGCACTGCCTGATTCTACTTTCGAGACGACCACACCTTTGATTTGTTCAGGAATATTAAATTCACTCCGGTTTTCGCCACTAATTGGTTCCACCGTCATCCCTGACAACACGTTATCGAGTTTTTCCATGGCCGGAGCTTTCTCTTCTTCTGCCGGTCCAGTCTTTGCCAGTGCTTGATCGGATGGCCGTTCTCCCAGTTCCAAGGTCAGCACCGTCTCTTTGGCTTCACGCAACACTTTAATCTCTTTTTTCTTTCCGACCTTCGTTCGGGCAACAATATTTCGAAGATGATTGACATCCTTGACGGCTTCACCTCCGTATTCAAGGATCACATCGCCCCGCTGAAGGCCGGCCTTTGCCGAAGGGCCATCTTCATGCACTTCACTGATTAACACCCCACCCTGTCGACCTTCAGGTAATTGAAAGGATTGCGCTAAGGCCGGCGTTAATTCCTGGATGGCCACTCCCATCCAACCTCTGACCACCTTCCCAGTTTCAATCAGACTTGCGGCGATATCCTTGGCAATACTGACTGCGATCGCAAATCCCACGCCTTCGGAACCACCCGTCCTGGAAAAAATGGCCGTATTGATCCCGATAAGCTCCCCTTTCATATTCACCAGAGCCCCACCGGAATTTCCCGGATTAATCGCGGCATCTGTTTGAATGAAGTCTTCATATTCCGTAATCCCGACACTGCCTCGGCCAAGCGCACTAATAATTCCCAACGACACGGTATTGCGTAGACCGAAAGGACTGCCAAGAGCCAACACCACATCCCCTACGCGAAGCGATTCATAATTTCCCCAGGCAATGGAAGGAAGGGGTCCATTTTCAACTTTGACCTTAATGACCGCTAAATCGGTTTTGGGATCGGTTCCCACAACAGTTGCTGACATTTCTCGGCCATCATGAAAGGACACCTTGATATCACTCGCCTCTTCCACGACATGATTATTCGTCAGAATATATCCACGAGAATCGATCACCACTCCGGACCCGGCACTCATACCTGGAGGTCCAGGGGGACGCCCTGGAGGTCCTCCAGGACCCTCACCAGGAGGGCCACCGCCGGGAGGGCCGCCAAACGGCCCTGGAGGTAAGGCTCTGGCTGATCCCCCACCACCAGTCACGGCCACGTTGACGACCGCCGGACCAACTTTTTCAACAATTTCTGAAAATCCTTCAATGAACGCTCCGGGTATAGCCGCTTGCGTCTGGGCGGGGACAAACCACCCGTTTCCCCAAAATCCACCTACCATTCCCAGTCCTAAAAATAGGACAAGGAACCCCCAGAGTGGGGCAACCCGAAACGGCCTGGCAGCGCCAGCGAACAACCGTGACATGTGCATCATCCCGATCTCCCTGTTCAAAAAAATGTAATTGGAACGGAGTGAATAGGAAAATTTCTATCTAAACAACTCTAGACATTCTCAAGAAATTTCCCAAGACCGATCGCCTCACTTCGTCTAACCGTTTGATTCTACAATAATTGTTTCGCCACGTTCAAAGTCAAATCTCCAGTTTTTTGCCTGCACGTGCACACCCCGCTGCTTGACAGGGGCTCCCGCTTTTGTCAAAGGCATTCGTTCTGAGAGGGAGAACAGCCTGGGAGGGACCTAAACGTCTTCAAAACGAGCTATTTGGATTGATGAAGGCTCAACAATGCGTCATTCCTTTGAGCGTAAGGCCCTGGAAAAATACTTCACGAAAGGTTTGACGGAAACAGGAAGTTGGTATCGAATGAGGAAGGTGGCTCGATCGAATGACGAATGGCTACCTTGCAGGCAGGGAGGAATTACTCGGTGATATCTAGGAGAGAGCCCAAAACCTTGTCATGGATTCTGACGCTGGCCATATTGGCTTCTATGAGATTCACCGCTTGCAAATTAGACATGATTTCTTCCCCCAGATCGACATTGGATCCTTCTCGAAGAGTTAACGAATCTTCACTTGAGAGGAATTGCGGTCCGGGGCGTTCATCCGTCTGCAAGGTGACCGTCACCCCACCACCTGCTGACTCAACAGGAAGTGCACGGGTTCGTTTAAAGCCGTCGGTTTGCGCATTGGCAATATTATGCGCGCCCACACTGAGCATTCTTCCCCCAGCCAGTATTCCAGAAAGAGCAGAAGCCATACCGGCAATCATCATTGTCCTCCTTTGATTCGATTCGGCATCTCACAGCCCTCTTTGCACATTGACTTATCGACCCAAATCGAGAAACCTTTCCCGGCGAACAAGAAGACGTCTATCTAACATGCCGGCCAAAAGATGCCGATACCGCCGAGATGGCTCTTAATGATTATTCATAGAAATTGCTGAAGGTTGAGGGTATTTTTGTTATGGTCCTACGTGTCAAGGGCTTATCGTATTTCATGTAAGGAATGATATGCGGGGACTTGTTCTTCATCAGGAGCTTCGACTTCATACCGACCTTCCTTTTCCCGCACGACGACCGCAGGAAGCCAGGATCAGGGTCATCCAAGCGGGAATCTGCTCTACTGATCTTCAGCTGGTTAAAGGCTATATGGCCTTTCAAGGAGTCTTGGGACATGAATTTGTCGGAATCGTCGATGAGGCCCCGGATACAGCATTGGTTGGGAAACGAGTCGTCGGGGAGATAAACGCCGCCTGTCGCACCTGTGAAACCTGTACCAACGGACGCCCCACGCATTGTCCTCATCGCACCACGTTAGGCATCCATGGTCGAGATGGCGCCTTTGCTGATTTTCTTACCCTGCCGGTTGAAAACCTTTTTATGGTTCCTGATTCCATTTCCGATGATCAGGCCGTCTTTATCGAACCCCTGGCGGCGGCCTGTGAAATTCCCCAACTGGTCTCGATCAAACCCACAGACCGGGTGGTCGTCATCGGAGATGGGAAGTTAGGGGTACTGTGCGCCCAAGTTCTTGGGCTATCAGGTTGTGCAGTGACTCTATTAGGTCGCCATTCAGACCAGGACGCATGGCTCACCCCTATGGGCATCCGGACAACCTCGCATCCAGCGGACATTCCTCGAGGCGCAGATCTAATTGTGGAAGCCACAGGAAGCCCCGAAGGGCTGTCCACGGCGATTCAATTGATTCGGCCAAGAGGAACACTTGTGCTCAAATCCACGTATCATGGAAACGTGTCTGTGAATATGGCGGATTTTGTCATTCAGGAAATATCCTTAATTGGATCCCGTTGTGGCCCTTTCCCTCCGACCATCCGCTTATTAGAAGCTGGCTACATCCGGGTCGACCCGCTCATCCACGCTCACTATCCACTCACAGATGGCATCCTGGCCATGGAAAAAGCCGCCCAACGTGGCGTACGAAAAGTCATGCTGCATATGACCTAAATCATGGCTTTTCTTGAAAGTTATGTTTTTATGTATTCGATCTGGTTGAATCTTTCATCCTTTGCTATGATAACCCCTAAATTCGCCGAGCTGGCGTAGCTCAATCGGTAGAGCAGCGGTTTTGTAAACCGCAGGTCGGAGGTTCAATTCCTCTCGCCAGCTCCACACATCATACGACTGCTAAGATTTACCAGAAGTACAAAATTTCTGGTGGGAGGAGAAATTACCCCCTGTACTGCTAAGAAATCAGGCGAGTCTCCTTCCACCCCTTCCAACGTGTTGAGATTTCAAGGACATAGTGACCGCTAAGGAGGATAGGTTTATTACTATCCTGGGTATAGGAAATTATAGGTAGACAACCTAATTTCTCTAAGAATGTTTCGAGATCAGCCTATCGTCAAAATTCGCGGAAGCCGGCCCCAATGCAATAATGATTGAAATTGCATGAAGAACCACAGAGGCTTTCGTTCAATCAGCTATCTGTTAAAATATCATTGCGATGTGTTTTCGCCTTCAGGAGAATTGCCAGAGGCCGAATTCAGGCATAACCTGAAGAGAGCCATCTCGTACTAATTTAAGGCGGTAAGTCGCGGAAGAATAAAAACATTCTTTACAGTCGACTTACCCTTTTCGCATTTGCTGGCTCAGATTGCACACAACATGAACGACGATAGCCAATCAACGCTACCCGCAAAAAAACCTTCCCCTACCCCCCTGGCTGATCACACAAAGGCTGACAGTCTCGGACCAGATTGGGTTCCCGTTGAAAAACCCGCTTTTAAGAGCCGAACACCCAGCCTAAACTCGATGGATTCCTCCCACGCGGAAACCGTGTCTATGCTGAAAAAACAGTACCAGCTTGCGAAGCGTCGGAAACGATGGCTAAAGATGGCAGGGATCATGGGGGTTGTTGTTATTCTATTTGGTGGGTTGGGCACATGGTTAGCGGGGGAGAATAAGGCTTTTAAAATGGCCATCCTGAGAGTCGTCTCTCCGGTGGTGAGCATCCATCTTGACCCCGAAATGGTTTCAATTCCTGCCGGAACTTTTCAGCAGGGGGATAGCCGGGGGGAGGATACGTCAAGCGAGCACCCACTGCGAGAGGTCCATATCAAAAAATTTGCTCTGGGGCGATTCGAGGTCACATTCGAAGAATTTGACCGGTTCGCCATGGCGACGGGTCGGCCGTTTCCGGGAGATGAGGGGTGGGCACGTGAAAGGCGTCCGGTCATCAATGTCTCGTGGGAAGATGCCGTCAATTATGCAACATGGTTATCGCAGGGAACCGGTCGTCGCTATCGACTCCCCACAGAATCTGAGTGGGAATACGCAGCCAGAAATAGGGGAAAAGACGAAATTTGGGCGGGAACCTCAGATCAAGAACACCTTGCCACCTATGCCTGGTTCAACACGAACAGTACCGGGAGAACCCAGCCAGTTGGAACCAAAAAAGCCAACGTCCTCGGGCTTCAGGACATGAGTGGAAATGTATGGGAGTGGGTCCAGGATTGCTGGCATAAAGACTATCAGCATGCCCCAACAAATGGTTCGGCCTGGTTAGAGGCGAATAATGGAAGCTGCGGAACACGAGTGAGGCGAGGCGGTGGCTGGACTAACGCTCCGATGTCTTTGCGTGCTTCGTTTCGAAATGGGTACAGCGCCGACTCGCGGAGCATCCAGATTGGTTTTCGCCTCGCGCAGGATATCGATTAGCTTAGGGCTTCTTACCTTTTTGTGTTCTCTGGCAATCGCCTCTTCACCAAAATCATCGATCAAACAACATCAGCCAAGCGGTGAATCGGGGAGCATTTGATTCCCTAGAAAGTTCCTCCAAGACCTAACGTCCAGACCGCGTCCGGACGGAGCCCTTCATTTTTATTGAGGGGAAACTGGACGGCTGTCTGTACGAGGGTGTTGGGAAAAGGAGCGAATTTCATTCCTGGAGCCAAATCGATAATGTCCTGTCCACTGTTATCCCTATCGTCAAGTTCGTGGCGGCCAAGGAGATCGAGTGAGAAAGCAAAGATCGGAACAGGGGCGAAATCAAACCCTGCCACATACGTGAAAAGATTCTGCCCCCCCTGGTTGTTGACGAGCACGATACCCGTATTGATATGCGGACCAATCACCCCGACCGGTAGTGGATAATACTTCGACGCCACCGCCAATCCCTCAAATTTGACATCGCCTAGCCCCATGAAATTGTCTTCATCTCCCGTGGGAAGAGAAATCCCGCCACGGACGCCCAAATCTGGAAAAATCTCATGATTTTTCAAAAAGTTATATTTTGTCCGAATGAAAATATCTCCGATGCCAGTTTTTTCCCCGGAAGAACTATCTTGTGAAGGGTCTCCGCTGCCAGGCGTAATCACATAAATATCACTACAATCTCCACCTAGCGTACAGGGAACCCCGTTGGCATCAAGCATGGTCGCTTGAGATTTGGCCTTGATCGTATTATGGACGAGGGGAACCAGCACATTGATGTCCCAATCATCCGTGATCCCATAGGTCCCGAAAAACCCCACAAAATTCGTGATCACTTCGACATCCAGATCAATCTTCAGTTGTTCATCAAACCCCTGGGAATTCGGCGGTAGCCCCTGCGGGAGAGTAGGCGAGACATTGGCACTGAGGGAAGACAGCTTCTGCCCATTAAATTTCTTGTAATTGGCATTCGACCAGACGACTTGAAAATCAAATCGTCCTTTCCCAAGTGTGTCAGCCCGTTCCGCGAAGAGTGGCCCGAGGCTTTTAGTGACTTCAACCGGTACGCCACGCTCCACGTCAAACCGAAACGCCGCCACGGTGGAATTCACCGCAAATTGTCCGATCTGGGAACCAATGCCATTGGTCAATTCATTAAAGGAACCAAACACGGCATTGCCAAAGTCGTTGGGCCGGCTTCCTACAGAAAACGGATTTGTTTGAAATCCATCTCCACCATAGAGATCCGGAATCACATCATTTAATTTTTTGGCTTGAGTGACGGATGGACTGATGACGAGCATTGCCAACAATAAGAAACAGGCCAACGGCTGTATTCGTCTACATAAAGTGTTCTGCATGAGCCAATAGGTCATTATTGCTCCTCATAAATTAGAAAAACAAAAAAAGGATTCCAGAAAGATTCCCAACAAAGTGTTTGGCGCGATTATTCACGCACAATTATCGACTTTAACTATGGGTTTGGGGGATGGTACGCTCAACAACACCACAGGTCCAAAAGGAGGGTGTTTAATCACACCCTCATTCAGCTTAAGTGGCTATCAGATGGAATCATATCCAAAAAACGCGATGCTGACGAAGTAGAGAAAACCAGGCGATCGTATAAACTCTTTCTCATGAAGTCAATCCATATTTCCCAGAGGCACTGGCTGCACCTGACCCCCCACTTAGGGGTAGGCGCACTATTAGGGAAAAGACCGACAGGCTTCAAAGGAGGAAACGTCTCTTATTTTTTGAAGCATGCACGAAGCCAACACTCGCATCTCTGAGGCAAGACCCAGTAAACTGGTCTCAAGAACTGAGGACGCCACAAGACCACCAATATTTCTGTTACACCCCCTTCCAATCGTTGACGGACATGTTGACCTGACGCAACGAGAGAAGGAGACCATAGAGGTAATCTGATGCACTAAGAGAATGGGCCGTTGCCTATTTTCTTCTGAGAATTTTCTTGAGTAAAATCAACATAAGCCACAGGAGCAAGTGCCCCGTGTTCGATCCCGTTTTACACAGTCCCATCCTGAGAAGAGGATTCCTCCCCTATCCCAGCTTCTTTCTCCTCTCTCTCTTGTTATTCGGTTTGATCCCGTTGTTCTTCCCGGGACAGGCACAGGCAGATACCCGAAGCAATACCATGAACGGAAAAGTTCCCGCCCAACATATAGCCGAAACTCAGGGAAAATCCTGGGCTGTGATCATAGGGATTGATAAATATCTGAATCTCGCCGGCCTGGCCTATGCGGTCGATGATGCGAAATCCGTGGCCAGTATGCTCGGGGGCCAAGGATTCACGGTCACATCACTTTACAACACCCAAGCCACCAGAAAAGCGATTCTTCGGGAGTTGCGCCAGAATCTTGTGACGCGAGTACAAAAAGATGATCGGGTGGTAATCTTTTTTGCCGGTCATATTGGAGAAACCCCAAGCAAGGGAAAGCAACAACCCGTGGGCTATATGATGCCCGTCGATACCGAACCGGGCCTTCTTCCAGACACCGCAATCAGCGTGAATCTTCTTCGTGAACTTTCGGAGGCACTTCCGGCCAAACAGGTCTTATTTCTCATTGATATTTGTTATGGAGGCATTGCCGGTCGCAGCCAGCGTTCGCTTCCCCCCATGACCAGTAATTATCTGAAGATGATTACTAGTGAACCTGCCCGCCAACTGATTACCGCAGGAGGAACCGGGCAACAAGCCTTAGCCGGGCCGAAGTGGAAACATAGCGTGTTCACATATTATCTTCTGGAAGGCATCGGGAAGGGCCATGGTGACCTGAACGGCGATGGCATCATTCCCACGTCCGAGCTCTTCGCCTTTCTCGATGAGCATGTACAATCGGCAGCTCTGACCCATAACCATGTGCAACGACCGGAAATGTGGGGGTTAAGCCAGGATAAGGGAGAGTTTGTGTTTATTCCGGAAAAAAAATCCTCCAAACCCCAAATCGCGAATACCCCAAATCGTCAAGGAGGGACAAGCAATCCTGAAGCTGGAACGGTCGAGACAATTGTCGGATTCTTAAAGAGTTTTGGAAATCCCTTGGATGTCTTCAACAACAACATTCCATCTGGAATGAGCGAGCAGGCTGAAAAACAAAAAACGTTGGCAGAAGAGGCTACGGCGCTAGCGGCAGAGCGGGAAAAGTTTGAAATGCAGGCCCTCCAAACCTTGCAGGAGCAACGACAGCGAGAGAAGGATCTTCAAGCGCAACTGGCCGAAGCCCAACGCCTGGCCGCGGAAGAAGAGCGGCGGCGAGTCGTGGCTGAACAAGCCCGCCGGGAACAAGAGACCCTTTTAGCTCAACAACAAGCCGCGTTACAAGCCGAACAAGCCCGGGTGGCCGCGGAAGAGGAGCAACGCAGACAAGTC
>JAOTTP010000002.1 GCA_029864405.1 Nitrospirota bacterium | reverse complement strand
TGTCGTCAGGGTCCTGGGTGTCAGGGCTCACGAGAAAGGCATCCACCTTGAACTCAAGGTCCCGGATGACGTCCCGGAGACCATCATCGGCGACCCGAACCGGATCCGTCAGATTGTCACCAACCTCGTGGGTAACGCGGTGAAATTTACCGAGCGTGGCGCCGTCACCCTGACCACGTATGCCGAGCAAATGGACGGGAACATGCTCCAGTTTCATATCGATGTCGCAGACACCGGTATTGGCATGAGTCGGGAAGCCACCAGCCGGATTTTTCAAGATTTTGTTCAGGCCGATGCATCGGTGACCCGGAAATTTGGTGGAACCGGTCTGGGATTATCCATCAGCCGCAAATTCGCACGCGCGTTGGGTGGAGATATTACGGTGGAAAGTGAGCCGGGAGTGGGCAGCGTGTTCAGAATCACCCTGGATGCCGGCAGTGCGGCGGAGGTGGCATGGGTGACACCCCAGCAGGCCTTAGCGGTCGTCGATTCCGTCATGATACAGGAACACACGAACTGGGCCTTTCCATCGGCAAGGATCCTGGTCGTAGACGACGGCCCGGAAAACCGGGAACTGGTCAAGGTGGTTCTGGAGGATTATGGCCTGACCATCGACGAAGCCGGTAATGGTCGGGTGGGAGTTGAAATGGCCACGACCACAAATTATGACCTCATTCTCATGGATGTGCAGATGCCTGAGATGGACGGGTTCACCGCCACTCGCACGTTACGGGACAGAGGCCTGCAGACACCTATCCTCGCGCTCACCGCCAACGCGATGAAAGGCTTTGAGCAGGAGTTACTTGATGCCGGGTATTCCGACTATCTGACCAAACCGATCGACATCGATCGTTTCCTCTCTAAATTGGCCCAGTTGCTCCACGCTCAACCAGTCAATGAATCGTCTAGGAAAACCCTCATGCCGGAGTCCCGGCAAGATCAAGCCTCACAGGCGGAGGATACCTCACCCATTGTGTCAAAGCTTGGGGGGAGCAACCCGAGATTCGCCAACGTGATTTCACGTTTTGTGGGCCGCTTGGGCGAACAACTGCACGCGATGGATGCCGCCTACTCGAATCGGGATATGGAGGCCTTGGCCAAGCTGGCTCATTGGCTGAAGGGTGCGGGTGGCACGGTGGGTTTCGATGTGTTAAACGAGCCGGCTGCCGAACTGGAAGCCGCGACCAAGACTGCCGACCTGGCAGCCATCGAACGGCACCTTCACCACCTTCACCAGCTGGCGGGACGAATAGCTCATGGGGATCGGGCCACCCCGGAGCCAGAGAGAGAAGTGGACGCGCCCTCTGCTTGCAGACCTGTCGGATAAGGCCACGGCAGACCTTTCCATGGCATGGAACCGGCCCTCCCGACCTTTCGGCTCAACGGATGTCAGGTGGCCTCAAGGCGTCCATTCACAGTCGGCCACCGTTTTTTCTTAATTTTCACCTTTGAACGACCGAAAAATCGGTAAAGCAGCTTAAGAACAACCTTGGTCTGAAGGCCGGGATGCCGGCCCTTCAAGCTTGGAAGTCATCGCGACATGGAAACAGAACAGACAGATCAGAGAGCATTCCAATCACAAAATAACGACGGGCTGCTTTTGGCTAAACCTGTCCTAAATGAATTGGGATGCGATGAAACCTCGCTGACTCAGGCTACGATTCTGATGGTCGACGACGAGTCGACGACCATGGAGATCATGCGGGCCTATCTGGAGGATGCTGATTATCAGCACTTTGTGCTCGTCGAGGATTCCTCTCGGGCCATGGAACATATTGAAGAGCATCGACCGGACATTCTGTTGCTTGATCTGATGATGCCGAACGTCTCAGGATTCGAAATCCTGCAGCAGGTGAGGGACCATCCCAAGCTGCAACATCTTCCTGTCATTATCCTGACCTCTTCCTCCGACCCAGAGACCAAACTCCAGGCCCTCGACCGGGGTGCCACAGATTTTCTGGCCAAACCGGTCGATCCCAGTGAATTGAAACTTCGGGTTCGCAACACGCTCGCCGCCCGAGCCTATCAGAATCAACTTGCTTATTATGATGCCTTGACGAAATTGCCGAACCGGAGTTTGTTTCTTGATCGATTGGCTTGGTTTATCCAGCGAGCGGAACGCCATCACGAGAACCTGGTGCTGTTGCATATTACGCTGAACCAGTTTAAGCGCCTGGCCAATACCTTCGGGCCGGAAATCGCAGATCAGCTTATCACGCAGATCGCGGAACGGATGAGTTCATGCATGCGCCGATCTGATGTGTTTGGGCGCGGAATTCCTGATTCGAGTGAGTTGGATAGCCTCTTTCGCGTCGATGGGGATGAATTCTCGTTATTGTGTCCGACGATGGCTCATGCCGAATATGCGATGAAGTTAGCCTCCCGTATTCTGAAGGTCATGGAATTTCCGTTCAATGCCAATGGGACCGAGGTCTACATTTCCCCAAATATCGGTATTGCCAGTTTTCCTGCGGATGCCACAGATTTGACGACCTTGATCCAATGCGCCGTTGGCGCGTGCGCCCAGGCCAACGTGCATGGAAAGGGAGGCTTCAATTTTTATTCGAGCGAACTGAATTCTCAGAGCCTGGAGCGTCTGCGAATGGAGTCAGACTTGCGCCATGCCATCGAGAGAGACCAATTGCTGTTGTATTATCAGCCGAAGGTTGAGGTGAAGAGCGGCCACATCATCGGGGTCGAAGCGCTGGTGCGATGGCAGAAACCAGACGGCACGATTATCTTTCCGGATCAATTCATTCCCCTAGCCGAAGAGACCGGCCTGATCATTCCTTTGGGTGAATGGGTGCTCAAAGAAGCCTGTGCGCAATTGGCACGCTGGCAGGCCCAGGGAATATGGATTCAGATCGCGGTGAATGTCTCGGCGAAACAATTCAATGACGGCTATCTGGTGCATTTGGTGAGGGAGACCTTACAGAGCACGGGGGCCAAAGCGAATTATTTGACACTTGAGCTGACGGAAAGCCTGTTGATGAAAAACGCGGAGCAGGCCGTGGAGACCTTGAACCACCTGATGGCCTTGGGACCAAAGATCTCCATGGATGACTTCGGGACGGGCTACTCCTCTCTCAGTTATTTGAAACGTTTCCCCATTCATGAGTTGAAGATCGACCGCTCCTTTCTGACCGATATTACCCACAACCCGGAAGACCGGGCCTTGGTCTCGGCCATGATTTATCTGGCGCATGAGTTCTCCTTAACCGTCGTCGCCGAAGGGGTGGAGCATCAGGAGCAACTTGATTTTCTCACCACTCTGAATTGCGACCAATACCAGGGATATTTCTTCAGTCGACCGGTAACCGTGGAAAACCTGGCTCCGATGCTTGCTTCCCTTTGCGCCGGCGAGAAGGTGTAAGACCCGATTGCGGTCAATCATGCAATCATCGGCTGGCAATCAACATTCTTACTCCTCTGACCTCCTCCTGCCGCCACCTTATGCCATCTTTCTGGTGATTCATCACACCCACCAATTCAGTATGACCGTGGCACGCGATATCCCTACATCCGTATAAACTTGGATATCACTTGACGGACAGTGTCAGATGAATCGAGAGTGCGGTCGACATCGATTGCCCCCCGATCGTCATTTCTCCAAGTTCTTGAACCTTCCCCTTCAAATGGTTGCTGGAGCAGGCACCTGGATTTTCCAAACCACAAGAGAGATTCCCGATAGAAAATGTCGGGAATGGCGGGCCGGGAGATCCCTGATTGCGTAGAAAGAATAGTGAGCGCCCTTTTAGTTCGAATCGTCGCCTGTTCACCGGCGAGCACATGACGAAAACTGCCAGGAATGCCAGATATGCTCACTACCTGAGCAACCGGTTCATTTCCCTGACCTTCTTGTGATTTCATGATCGTTATGGCTCCTGCGCCTCATTTCGACGAGGCACAAGGCACCTGCGTTGTCGAAGGAAACCCGACCCTCTTGCTTCCCGGCTCGGACATGTGCCCTCTTTCTTCTTCTATTAACTTTTTGGAAATATTCATTATTTAAGCTGTACAACCGACAAAAAGGAAGAGATAAAGAAAATATAAAGACCGAGACGGCTTCAGACTCGTTGCCTGGCAACGACCTTCCAACAGACCAGGAGATTCGCAAATTGATCCAGGCAACCAATAGGGACCTAGAATCCACATGAATTCCACCCTCATCCATGATCGAGATATCTTCGTCGGTCGCCAGCCGATTTTAGGTCCGAATCTGAAAACAATTGGCTATGAGTTGCTGTATCGAAACTGTGAAGTCGATTCAGCCAACTTCTCCGATGATGGGATCGCCACGGCGCAGGTCCTCTTGAACACCTACCTCGATATCGGCCTGGAACATGTGGTGGGATCGCACCTGGCCTTTTTAAATATTCCCAAACAATTTTTATTAGAGAACCATTGTGAGGCTCTTCCGAAAAATCGAGTCGTCTTGGAAATTTTAGAGAATGTCGAACCCAGCTCACACGTGCTTGAAGCCATTGCCTCCCTCTCTCAGCAGGGCTATACCATTGCCTTGGATGATTTCGTGTTTCATGATCGCTTTCGACCGTTTCTGGAATTGGCCGACATCGTCAAAATCGATGTTGCAGGAAAAAGCGGAGAGCAGTTACAACAAGAGGCCGGGCAGCTTCGGGATTACCGCGTGCGTCTTCTCGCCGAAAAGGTCGAGACACGGGAAGTCTATGAAACCTGCAAACAGCTAGGATTTTTCTATTTTCAAGGGTTCTTCTTTTATCGCCCTGATATCGTTCGAGGCCGTCAAATCCCCGGGAATCGTGCCGCCCTCCTGGAATTATTGGGGAATCTTCAGGACCCTGGCATCTCGTTGAAACACCTGGTTGAATTTATTCGCAATGATCTCTCATTGAGTTACAAAATTCTTCGATACGTGAATTCGGCCTCCCTTGGACTCCCCAGACGTATGGAATGCATTGAGCAAGCCGCGTGCATGGTGGGCATCGACCGGATTCGCACCTGGGCCACCCTCATTATTATGGCCACCGAAAAAGACCAGCCGATGGAACTGCTGGTGATCGCCTTGGTACGAGCCAAAATGTGCGAGAAATTGGGGCACGGCCTGAGCGCCCATTCTCCCGAAAAATATTTCACCATGGGCCTCCTGTCGGTCCTAGACGCCTTGTATGAGGCCTCCATGGAAGACATTGTCAAAAACCTTCCCCTACCGGACGACATTCTTGATGCCTTGATCTCGGGAACCGGACCGATGGGAACCGTATTGAACTGTGTGAAGGCTTATGAACAAGGCGAATGGTTGGAACTCAAGCACCTCCAACTTCCTCCTGTCACCATTCGGGATTTCTATGTGGAAGCCATTGATTGGGCCAACCACTTTTCTTCAATGATGGATGAGCCCGCATGACATTCTGACAAGACTACGCATCTGCCAACCGATCGTTGACTGCAGCGTTCATGCCTTTCCGGATTTCCCTCACTCCTGCAGCCCATGGTAGATCTCCTCGAGAGTATAGGCATGACTACACTCTCGTGTTACAATAGGTGACGTCTGTTGGGTGCCATTTCCTACTCAACGCCACTTCAGGCAACACTCACAGATTACCATACCTTCCAAGACGCTTATGACATTCATTCCCACTTCAGAAATTACTCCCGCTTCTTCTTTTACAAATGCCTCCCGCAGAAAAAATCTCCCTTCCTGGTTTAAGGTCCGTTTCCGACCAGGCCCCCATTACCAGGAAATCCGTCAACTGATGGATACGCATCGCCTGCATACCATTTGTGAAGAGGCTCGATGTCCGAATATATGGGAATGTTGGAATAATCGGACAGCCACATTCCTCATCCTTGGAGATATCTGCACCAGGCGTTGCCATTACTGCTCAGTGACCACGGGACGCCCGTCCGCCGTGGACCGGGA
Organism: Nitrospirota bacterium; assembly: GCA_029864405.1. Classification (GTDB taxonomy): domain Bacteria; phylum Nitrospirota; class Nitrospiria; order Nitrospirales; family UBA8639; genus Nitrospira_E. The sequence continues at coordinate 89,775 of JAOTTP010000002.1, read as the reverse complement.
AGAACCTCAGCGGGTGGCCAATGCCGTCAAACTCCTCAAACTCCGACATGCAGTCGTGACCTCGGTAAACCGGGATGATCTTCCCGATGGAGGCGCGGCACTGTTCGCAGACACGATTCAGCGAATCCGCCACGAGAACCCGACGTGCACGGTGGAAGTGCTGATCCCGGACTTTCAGGGTCAGCAGACTGATCTGGAAATGGTGATGCAGGCCAAACCGGACATTTTAAATCACAATATCGAAACCGTCCCTCGCCTCTTTCCCTCAATTCGTCCGCAGGGGAAATACCAGCGATCGCTACAGGTTCTTCAATGGGCTAAAGCGATGGGAGGGCGAACGAAATCCGGGCTTATGGCAGGCTTAGGAGAATCAGACGAGGAAATTCGGCAGGTGATGCGTGATCTTCGCGAGGTAGAATGTGACATTCTGACCATCGGCCAATACCTTCAGCCGACTCTTCAGCATGCGGCGGTTTCCCGATACTATACTCCGGATGAATTTGAGCGATTCAAAGAAGAGGGAATGGCCTTAGGATTTCAGCATGTGGAATCCGGCCCGCTGGTTCGGAGTTCTTACCACGCAGAAGAACAGACACACGGGCGGTCTTGCCCCTAAAACCCATTCTCTCACATGTCCCACATCCAACGATCGGCAAGGGAGATGGAGGCGCTCAAAGTCAGACCGGCTGGGGTGTATTCAACCGGGAAACATGCTTATCCGAATTGGATAACCAGGGATTCTGTTTCTGGGCTAGAGAATCCAAATACACATGTTCACAGAGATTCCGCAGGGTGACAAAATCAAAAGCCGTATATTCCTGGCAACACGTTTTACATCTCATCATTGGCCTTCTCTCCAATAATTTGTTAACATGCACCTATTACTAAACTAGCACCTACGAACCGCACCTCTCAACTTAAAAGTAGCGGAAGGACGAACACTTCGAACCACGCACCGTATCTCCCCCAAGTGACAAAGTGAATAATTCTGAAATGTTCGCCCCTCCCGCATTCATGGCATCGTGATGAATACTTCTTTTTTCCCAGCCCGATGCCCTTTTCTCATGAAATCATTCCTCAAGATCTTCAGACCAAGGCAGCAAGTCCCCGAGTCGCCTTTTATCGAATGATCAACGCATGTCCATCTTGGGCGGACACCAGGGCATGAACGGGTTGCCCGGGTTCTTTTTGCCCATTCGGGAACGCCGTATCCTTGCCAACCTGGATCTGAATCTGTTGTTCGGCTGATGCCCCTTCGATGATAAACATGTCTCCCTGGATGGCCTGAAGCGTACCTTCCACATTCATATACCGTGAGGTGGCAGTCGGCGAAGTCGTATGAAGTTCCTGTCGAACCTCAGGTGCTTGAGCCAGAGCTTCCCCCTCCATGGCCAGACACGGGCCAACTCCCCCACAACCTATCACCAACATCAAGACACCAATTTGAGTAAATGATTTCATGACAACCTCCCTCCACGACAAATACATGCGACTGGGTACCCTGTCGTATTTCAGTGATTACTTGCGAGATATTGCAAGGCTCATTCCCTCCCATCCCATGATTTTTTTCATGAACAACTTCAAGTGGTTAGATGTTCGCCTATCGCGATACGCACCAAGTATCACCTGAAGATGTGCAGGCAATCGCCTACAACTTCATCAATAACCCTGTAGGGAGATCAAGACAGATTGGCAGATACATAAAAAAACGGGCCCCTTCTTCTGTTGATGAAGAAGGGGCCCTTGTGAAAGATGGCTTATTCTGGATGTTCGATCAGTTCAACCCTCAATGCCGCCCCTCATATAAAAAGGGACCCAAGAACCTCCAAAGAAGAACTCCCAATGTTCAGGGATGTTGTTTCTGCATCTCACCGCCATAGCCATGTGGTTTTCCAGGATACTCACCATGGTGTTCCATCCCTTCCGGCATTTCACCTCCACGATGGGCCATCCCTTCCATTTGCTCACGAAGTCTGGACCGGAATTGCTCATATTGCGCGGGAGACAACACCTCTTTGACTTTAAGAAGGACCTCGACGCGATACATCATCATATTCTTTTGCAACAGGCTAATTTCATCAACCTTACTGGTAATCGCTGCCATGTCGGGTTGCTTGGCATCCATGAGTGTCCCCATATCTACCATCGCCACCCGTAAATCCGCCCCATTCTGAATCATGGTCTTTCGATAGTCCATTTCGAGTGGACGTAACCTGGTCACCTGTTCATCAGAAAGACCCAATTGCTCTTTCATGGCCAAAGGCGACAGACCACCATGATGCCCTATACCTTCATGATCGCCTTCTCCATAGCCCATTCCCGCATGAGGCTGCTTCCCATGTGGATCGTGATCGCTCCCGGGGTCAGCCCCTGCCAACAATCCTGTCCCCCCCGTGACGAGAGCCACAAACCCCGCGACCATCATGACGTTCTTGAAACCATGCATACTGAATTCCCCTTTCTTGAAATTGAAAATTGGACCATACGAGAACAATGATATATTTCTTTCACACAGTCAAAACCTCGACTCATCCTGATTCCAACAACGTAGTATAGCAAGTTTACGGGTAAAGTTGGGATGCAGATCACGGTCAAGGTATAATATCGTTATGCGCAAAAATACGAATGTGACATCCAAGAGAGAGAAGGTGACATGCAAGATTATTTGCCAGGCCTAGCAGGCGTTCCTGCGGCGAAATCAACAATCAGTTATGTAGATGGGCTCCAGGGTGTTCTGGAATATCGCGGGATCCCTATTGAGGAACTCGCGACACGAAGTACCTTTACCGAAACGGCGTTTTTATTATTGTTCAACCGGCTTCCCACCCAAACAGAACTAGCCCGGTTTCACGAGGATCTCACTCACCATCGCCGGATTAAATATCGCATCACCGATCTCCTGAAATGCCTCCCCGAGCATGGACACCCGATGGATGCCCTGCAAGCGGCGGTGGCCGCCTTGGGCATGTTTTATCCGGTTCCGGATGTCCGGGATGACTCCACCCGATATTGGACCGCCGTCCGCCTCATCGCCAAACTCCCCACCATCGTCGCGGGGTTTGCTCGCCTGCGCCATGGTGATGAACAAATCCAACCACGTGACGACCTTTCATTCGCCGAAAATTTTTTGTACATGCTCTCCGAAAACGTCCCTGCCCCCGACATCGCCAGGATGTTTGACATCTGCTTGATTCTCCATGCCGAGCACACGATGAACGCCTCGACGTTTAGCGGCCTGGTGACAGCCTCCACCCTGGCCGATCCCTTTACCGTGATCGCCTCAGCCATTGGAACCTTGGAAGGCCCATTACATGGCGGCGCGAATGAGGCCGTCATTCACATGTTAGAGGACATCGGATCCATTGAGGCCATTCCTGCGTACCTTGATCACAAATTTTCGATGAAGCAAAAAATTATGGGGTTCGGGCACCGGATTTATAAAGTGAAGGACCCCCGCGCCACCGTGTTACAAGCGTTCGCTCAGCAATTGGATACCCGTCCGGATGGCAATTCCTTATTTTCTCTTGCCAGGGCGGTTGAGCACGAAATGGAACAACGTGTGGGACCCAAAGGAATTCGGCCAAACGTGGATTTTTACTCCGGCATCATTTACCATCGGATGGGAATTGAGACCGATTTATTCACTCCTGTCTTTGCGATGGCCCGGGTGGCCGGGTGGTTAGCGCACTGTTTTGAACAATATCAAGATAATCACTTGTTCCGGCCCGACCAGATTTATGAAGGCCCACGCCATCGTCCCTATCAACCGGTAAAGGAGAGAAACGAAGTGAGGCGTGAGGAGTAAGTTAGGAGTAAGGAGTGGAGAGAAAAAGACATGAGCATCCATCAATTCTCCTTACGCTTTACTATTCACACGTTTATGCACCCCTACAAGGTAGAAGCCTGTTTCCGTATTAATATCGTTGACCTTCGAGAATGACCTATCCCCCTTCCTATGATGTGCTCGTCATTGGTGCCGGTCTGGCCGGGATGCGGGCGGCTATTGCCGCGCATCACCAAGGGGCTTCTGTGGCCCTCTTGACTAAAGTCCATCCCGTGCGCAGTCATTCCAACGCCGCGCAAGGCGGCATTAACGCCGCCCTGACGGACCGTGGGGACAAGTGGGAAGACCATGCCTTCGAAACCGTGAAAGGCAGTGATTATCTGAGCGACCAGGACGCCGTTGAAGTCCTCGCCCAGGAAGCCGGCCAGGATATTATCGCCTTGGAGCACATGGGGGTGATTTTTAACCGCAATGAGGAAGGCCATCTTGGGACGCGCCGATTCGGTGGACAAAAACGCGCCCGCACATTTTTTGTGTCAGACTTTACCGGTCAGGCTATGCTGCACGTGCTGTATGAACAAACCATGCAGGCGAAAATTCCCGTCTATGAAGAATGGTTTGTGACCTCCCTCGTGAAAGACGACCAGGGACGGTGTGCCGGAGTGGTAGCCTTTGAAATTCGTACCGGCACATTCGCCCTATTTCGAGCCAAAGCCGTGATCATGTCCACAGGCGGCCTCGGGCGGGTATACGAACCCAGCACCAATGCGTTGATTTGTACGGGCGATGGCATGGCCGTCGCCTACCGCGCAGGTGCTCCGTTGATGGATATGGAAATGGTGCAATATCACCCGACGACCCTGAAGGGGAAGGGCCTATTAATTACTGAAGCGGCCAGGGGTGAAGGGGCCTATCTCCTCAACAACAAGGGCGAGCGCTTCATGGAACGCTATGCGCCCAACATGCTGGAGCTGGCTTCGCGGGATGTCGTCTCCCGGGCTGAACAAATCGAAATTAATGAAGGGCGTGGCATCAAAGGCTGCGTCTTGCTCGACTGCCGGCATTTGGGACGGGCATTCCTTCAGGATCGTCTCGGGCAAATTTACGCCGAAGCCAAAACATTTGCCAATGTCGATTTAGCCGAAGAGCCGTTGCCCATCAGGCCGGGCATGCATTACCAAATGGGAGGCATCAAAACTGACACGGAAGGCCGTTGTTGGGATGTGCAGGGACAATGGGCAGGCGTGCCAGGCCTCTTCGCGGCAGGGGAAACGGCCTGTGTCAGCTTGCATGGCGGCAACCGGCTGGGTGCAAACTCGCTGTTGGACACCGTGGTGTTTGGCCGTCGGGCAGGAACATGTGCCGCCGACTATGCCAACACGATCTCTCCTCCCACCATTCCAGAAAGCGCGATGGACGCAGACAAACACCTGGTGGCCGGCATCGTGTCACGGAAAGGACCGGGAGAACGGGCAGCCGCGTTACGATTAGAAATGGGCACCACCATGAATCGGTATGTGTCCGTATTTCGTGAGCAGGAAGGCATGGAGACAGCCCTTCACCATATCACCGAACTCCAGGCACGTTGGCCAGGGATCACCATCCAAGATAAAGGGCAGGTGTTTAATACCGGATTGATCGCCGCACTGGAATTGGGGTTTATGTTGGACTGTGCAGAGGCCATCATCGTGGGTGCGCTCACCAGACAGGAAAGCCGTGGGGCGCACTTCCGGACGGATTATCTTGATCGGGACGATGAACACTGGCTGAAACACGTGTTGCTCTATCATACGCCGGATGGTTCTCCACACGTCGAGTATTTGCCGGTGCGGATCACCCAATGGCAACCTCAAATCCGCGTCTATTAATGGAGTCAGAGAACACATCGTGGCTCCTTCAGAACTGGGCATGCGCTACGTACGAGCCCCCCGACAACGGCTTGAAGGCGATATACTATAGGTAGAAGCCGAGGAATCACCCCACTGATGCACACCACGCTTCGCATACGCCGCTTTAATCCCGAACAGGATCGTCCTTCCTCGTACTATCAGGAATACGATCTGGAGATCGATCCATCCGACAGTGTGCTCGATGGACTCATCAAAATTCGAGAAACTGTTGATGATTCCTTAACGCTCCGTTGTTCCTGTCGCGGAGCGATTTGCGGGTCATGCGGTATGCGAATTAACGGGCATGCCGTGCTGGCCTGCAAAACCAAAATGATTTCGGTGGCATCGGAAGGTGAGACGATTCAGGTTGAACCCATGAATAACATGCCGGTCATTAAAGATCTGGTCACCGACATGGCACCATTCTGGTCAAAGATCCGACAGATTCAGCCGTGGCTCCAACCGCAAGGGCGGGCTCCAACCGCCGAATACATAGCCTCACCGGAGTCCATGAGCCACCTCTCCGGGGTCATGAGCTGTATCATGTGTGGCGTCTGTGTGTCGGACTGCACGGTCCTGGAAGTGGATAAGAGCTTCGTCGGGCCTGCTGCCCTGGCCAAAGCCTATCGGTTCGTCGCCGACCCTCGCGATGGGGCAACCACCCATCGACTCGAACAGCTCAATCAGCCGGGCGGCATGTGGGATTGCACCCGATGCATGGAATGTATTCAAGTCTGTCCCAAAGGGGTAGGACCGATGGACAGGATTATGTCTCTACGCGCTAAAGGGATGAAGGCAAAAGTTCCCTCCACCTGTGGCTCTCGCCATGCCGAAGTGTTTACGGACATTATCAAACACAAAGGAATGCTGGACGAACCCATGCTGGCGATCAGAACCTTCGGCCTCAAACATGCTGGAAGATTAGTCGGGATGATTCCCATGATTATTCAGTCAGTTTTCAAAGGCAAAGTGCCCATGTCCGGCCCACTACATCGACCGATCCCAGGCATCCAACACATTCAACGGCTGTTTACACGCGTGAGAAGCCAATCATGAAATACGCCTTCTTCCCGGGTTGCGTCTCCAAAGGGGCCTGCCCCGAACTGTACCAATCCGTCATGCAGGTCTATCCCAGACTCGGAATCGAACTCGCAGAAATGACCACCGCCACCTGCACTGGTGCCGGCGTGTTGCAGGAAAAAGACCTGCGACTGGGAGACGTGCTGAATGCCCGCACCTTTGCGCTGGCCGAACAACAAGGCCTCCCCATCATGACTATTTGTAGTACATGCCAGGGCGTGATGAGCCAAGCCAATCATCGTCTCACCACCAGGGCGGATTATCTTCAGGAGATTAACGGCCTCCTGAAAGATGAAGGACTGGAGTACCGGGGCACCACGAACATCAAACACTTTCTGTGGATTTTATTGGAGGACGTGGGAGAAGACGCGCTTCGTCACAGCATCACCACGCCGTTAACGGGTCTTCGTGCCGCGCCATTTTACGGATGCTACATTCAGCGCCCGACCGAAGCCTTGGGAATCGATGATCATCCCGATAGGGGCAAGTCGTTGGAACGGATCATTGAAATTCTTGGAGCAGAAATTGTCGACTTTCCCGGGAAGACGCGCTGCTGCGGATTTCCCATTCTGACGATCAATGAAAAAAATTCCCTCACGATGGTCGCCACCCATACCCGGGATGCCAAATCGCACGGAGCGGATATCATGGTCACCCCCTGCCCGCTCTGCCATCTCAACCTCGACGGCATGCAGACCAAAGCTGCCAGTCAGGAACAGACGATGATCGACCTACCCATTCTTCATCTTCCCCAACTGCTTGGGTTGGCGATGGGATTAGATGCCAAACGCCTTGGCTTGAACCGCAACCTCATTTCTCCCGAGTCGGCCCTCGTAAAAATTGGCGTTGGTCTGTAATCTCATTTTTACATTTCAAACAAAAACCCGCCGACAATTTAGATCGTGACGTCGTCGAGGCTTAACGCAATCGCGTAGACGCCGAATTGGGGCACCCAATGCCCGTGTTTTCGATAGTCATCCCGCCAGTACTGCGGCCTATCCATATGCGTAACAATATGATTGACGTACAGATCACGGAATGCCGGATCCTTCGTATACTGATACGCAGTCCACAGTCCCCAGCTCCGACTAAAATTCAGGCCGGCTGAGTGGGTGGTGGGGAACATAGTTAAAGGAGAAAATTCCCCGCTGCCATGCTGATGGGAGGCCAGCCATGTCGATGAGTCTTCAGGTGACAGAATCGTGAGCAGTGCCCGGCATCGCTGGAGCGCTGCCGGAAAAAATTCATTCGTGTCCTGGTCAAGAGAAGCAGGGCATTCCTGATCAAGCGGCAACAAGCGAACCCGCGTAAAATTCGACAGTTGTTCAAGCAGACGAGAATCCTGTTTCCATTTACCCCAATGCCAGAGATTCAGCAGCGGCCAGGAGAGATTCCCGTATTCCCGACGTTGCGCATGATGCACAAGGTCTTCATCCGACAAGGAAAAGAGCCAGTGTCCCAAACGCGAGGAGATTTCCGTGGCCAAGGGTAGTAAATCGTGTTTGCTCCAGCCTTGTTCACGCTCCTGCGCAAGCTTGAGAAACCAGGCAAAGCCATAGGGCAGCTCATGATTCAGGTCCCCCCGCCTAAGGGAGGCCAGTTCAGCCTCCAGGCAATCGGGCTCCAGCGCAGCATCCACAACCCTGGCCCACCGGGTTTGTCCGGTCAGCCTGGCGGCGGTTAACAACGCGTAGGCGCCATGAACACTGGAGTGCCAATCGATGCACCCGCAGAAGACCGGATGGGTCGTATCCCGCCGGAGAAAACTCTGTTCCACGTTCTCGGCGAGCGCCTTCAAATAACCTGGGCACGCCGCGCAGAAATTCTCCCAACGCTCAGACTCCACACGAGAACAGTTATTTTCCTTTATGCTCAATAACTTTCACTCCTCTCCCTTTTGTTACACCAACATCTTTCCGAAACAAGATATAGACTGTACCGACTTCAGAATATGCTTCCCTATCTTTTCCTTGTATTTTTGATTTGCCTTGGAATTGAACGTCTGAGGCCAGGCTGGAACCTGCCTACCGTCAAAACCTGGCCCATTCGAGTTTTCCTCATGAATCTTGTTCAAATCGGGATTGTCTGGCTAGCGGGTATGGCCTGGGAGGTTTGGCTGTCCTCCTGGTCAATTTTTCAACTTGGGGATTCTTTTTCACCCGTCGCAGGAGGCTTCCTAGCCTATTTTTTGGCGACCTTTGTCTTTTATTGGTGGCATCGATGGCGACATGAAGTGCATATTCTGTGGATAGCCTTTCACCAAATCCACCACAGTCCCCAACGATTGGAAGTCAGCACCTCGTTTTATAAGCACCCCGGTGAAATGATCGTTAATTCTCTCTTGGGAAGTGTCCTGGTGTATACGATCCTCGGTTTGTCCTTAGAAGCCGGTATCATCTACACCGCCTGCACCGCCATCGGCGAATTCTTTTATCATACTAATATTCGGACGCCGCAGTGGATAGGCTATATATTCCAACGCCCAGAGATGCATCGCATTCATCATCAGCATGGGTATCACCGTAATAATTATGGTGACCTCGTGTGGTGGGACATGCTGTTTGGGACCTATGAGAACCCTCCCACCTGGGATGATGCTTGTGGATTTGAAGATTTTCGTGAGCAGCAGCTGCTGCCGATGTTGGCGTACCGGGATGTCCACCGCCCCCAACAAAAAATCTGAATCACGGCCCCAAATTTTTGCTACCGCGAAAAATTGGGGAAGGAAAGCAACACTCCACTTTATTACTTCACCGGAGCCCCTCCGGGATTCAACCAAAATTCCTAATCGGCCCCATCCCGGAATTGACAACCCCAATAATGGACACTAGGCTGGAAACTAAACAAAGCCCCCATGGGGATGATCTCAAAATTACCATTTTCAATATCCAACCACCTCCTTCGCTGAGACCTTGGACGCATTTTCATGGTGCCCCCTCTCGAACGTCTCAATCTCTCTATTCATACCACTTCGGGGGAATTACAGGCCCAAGTGGATGTTCCCACCAGTATCATCCCGATTACCGACATTGTGCCGGTGATGCGATCCCTTGGGGAACAGGCCCAAGCCCTGGAAATTTCCGCTACCCTCCAAGCCGGCAAGAAGATTTCCTGCCAAAAGGGATGTGACGCCTGTTGTCAGCGCATCATGGTCCCGGTCTCCCCGCCCGAAGCCTTTGCCCTTGCCAAGACGTTAGAAGGCTTGCCACAGGACCATCGGGCGCGAATTAAACGTCGGTTGGCAGAAACCAGAGAACGGTTACAAGCAGCCGGACTGCTTCCCTTGCTGCAGGAATTGGCAGAATCGCCCAACCAGAAAACCGATTCGGACCTTGACCCCATCAACCGGGCGTATTATGCCTTACGTCTACCCTGTATTTTTCTGGAAAACGATGCATGTTCCATTTATGAACATCGTCCTGCCGCTTGCCGGGAATATTTGGTCACCAGTCCGGCTGAGCTATGCCAGGACACTGAAAAGAATCCTGTTCAGGTACTGCATATTCCTCTCCGGGCAGGCACCGTCTTGAGTGTCCTGTGGGCAGAACTGACAGGCGGGCCCATCCGGCTCATGCCCCTCCCGATCGCCTTTGAGTGGGCGGAGAAACACCAAGCCCTCAACAAGAAAACCTGGAAGGGAATGGAGCTCTTTCAGGCTGCGTTGGAGGGGCTGGGAAAATTTTTACATCAAACCTTCACCTCCCTTCCCCGGAAAAAACCTTCGCGGTAACATGGCATTTCTGCTTCAAAAAACGCGAACCATCATCCAGGCTCTTCACCGAAAGGAAGTTATGAATTTTGATCCAGCCATCGCTGCTCTGCACGCTCTTCAACAAGCTGAGAAACAAGGAGAACTTGGGGATCTTGAATCGGACATTTTAGAGGCGGAGGCGATATTTTCCACCGATCAAGGACCACAAGCCAAGCGCGCGTTTGATACCCTTCAGGAATTGGGAGCACAGCTTCCACAGGCTCAACACCTGCAGGAGTTCCTCATTTACATCACCTGGCAGCAAGTCACGGAAGGCCCCCTGCCCCGATATTTTCAACTTGGGCTGGACCTCTGCGATCGGTTCCTCGATCGATTTGGGAAACAGATTGAAGGCACTCCATCGCATCAACACGTGGTCGCCATCCGAGAATCGTTTCAAGGCGGGTTAGGCATCGAGGAAGAAGAGGATCTCATGCCGGAACATGATGAGGATGCCTTCCTGGGCGGTGATTGACCTTGATACATCCTCTGGTAAACTCGCCGGTGTCTCCGAGAATGATCAGACCCATTGCCGGTTCTTCTGATCAGGTGAATCACCTTCGCCGGAAAACATGTGCAGTCTCTCCTTTCGCTTAAGTTCTCCTACATCCTTGCTTCACCAACTTTGGGCCCGGGAACCGTTATCCCACCTTTGAACAGTTCAATAGAATGCTGACGTCACATTCCTCATAGTTTGCCGTTCCCGTCCGCTGAGACGTGGGACAGTCTGGAACATAGGAATGTTCCATTCGCTGGAACATTCCTATCCAGCAATTCCTTCAGTCTGTTGAAATCATTCATTAAATTATACGTTCCCTCCATGGTATCCAACTTGCGCTAGTACCTGCCTAGCAGATGCTCACACTTTACAATCTACCTTAAGGAGGTACCCTCTCATGAAGACCACCAACAAATTCATGCTCTTGGGTGTTTCAGTTCTCACCATGGGCGTGGGCCAAACCGTCTTGGCAGCTACGCCGTTATCAAATGTTCCTCCGCCTGTCGAGATTCCCGCCGGGGAGATGGCCCTTCCAGCCAATGCTCAGGCTGGAAAATGCTACGCTCGAGTGTTTGAGGATCCCAAATATCGGACCGAGAACGAACAAGTTCTCCAAAGAGAGGCATCGGAACGTATTGAGATCATCCCAGCCAAGTATGAAATGGTTGAAGAACAAGTCCTGCTCAGAGCCGCCTATGAGAGAGAAGAAATTATCCCTGCTCAATTTGAAACGGTCACCGAACAACTCCTCGTCAAACCAGCCACTACCAGATGGAAAAAAGGTCGAGGGTTGGTCGAAAAAGTTGACAACTTTACCGGTGAAATCATGTGCTTGGAAGAAGTTCCGGCTGAATACACGACCGTGACCAAGCAAGTACTCAAAACCCCGGCTACCACAAGACTCGTGCAGGTCCCGGCGGAGTATAAGACGGTGCGGGTCAATAAATTGATCGCCCCAGCCCAGCAAACCCGGATTCCTATTCCGGCCGAATATCAAACCGTGACAAAAACGATCAAAGAATCGGAGGGCCGGATGGTGTGGCGGGAGGTACTGTGTGAAACGAACGCACCGGAATTGGTCAAAGCCAAACCGGCAATCACTGAAATTCATGCCCAGTCGCGATCGGTCCCACAACAACAGCTGACTGGGAGCGAGTCAGGAAAAAAGAACTGGTTTTTCCTGTGGGATTATGACGAATTATTTCACAACGGCAAATGGGTGAGAGCCGAACCTACCAAGTAACAAAGCATCCATCTCCCCCAAGCTCACAAAGGAGAACGAAAGGGCTGCCTCAATCCAGAGGCAGCCCTTTCAATTTATCTAAGGGCCACCCCAAACCCTTTGAAAGTATCTTCTCTTTTTTTTGCATTTCGTGACAAACCCCTCTGGCCTTATCCTCCTCCCATTTTGTACATTTCACTCAACTCACTTCAGACGATCATCACCACAGTAATGTGACAACTCCGGCATGCCCTTATCTACCAAAACCATCTCCCCCAAGACACAATGGCCAGTTCCCATGGATGTGAAACCCAGTGCCATTGAGGGCCGTGGCTTATTCACCAAAGTCCATTTGCGACAACGGCAAAAAATCGGGGAGTATACTGGAGAACTGATTACCCAACGAGAAGGGCGAAAGCGGGCTAAAACCCAAAAGTGGATTGCCATTGTCGAAGTGAATAATGGGAAGTCGATTGATGGGGCCGAAGAGACGACAGGATTCCGGTTTATCAACCATTCCTGCACACCAAATACCTTCATGAGAATCATTGGAGAACGGGCAGAGTTTTATGCCTTGCACCCCATCAAGGCCGGAACCGAACTCACGCTCGACTATGGCGACTCTCATCACAACGGGGAACTGGCTTGTACCTGTCAAACCCAAAACTGCCGGCGTTTCATTTAATGATAGCGGCATGTTTCCATTTTGGAGAATCCTAAACGGTCAAATGAAGACTTTCCTCCCAACAATCAGAAAAGCACGTTTTCAAGGCTTTATCTTATCTTTGATATCCTTGTTCAAGCCAAAAGCAGAAGCACTCTGTCATTTGATATACTAAAAGGCTAACCCTTTCAATCACTGTTTTTCACAAAGGAGGTAGGAATGACTCAGACAAGTCAACGCCACATGATCCATGAGAGAACACTCAAGACGGTTTCGCGCATGATGGGGCTTTTCATGCTGACCGTCGCATTGAGTCTGTTTGGCGCTTCTGCCTGGGCAGACGGCGACGATCATGGATATGGTCACGATCCAAAATCCCATCTGGAGAAACTCACAAAGAAGCTGTCGCTCACACAGGAGCAACAGGACAAGATCCTCCCCATCATTGAGGAAAAACACCAGCAGATGGAGGCGCTTCACCAACAAATGAAAGCGATGCGCCAAAAGGCCATGGGAAAGATTGAGGCCGAACTGACGCCCGAGCAACAAGCGAAATGGAAGGAAATGCAGGAAGAACGGCAGGAAAAGATGAAGGAATATAAAGAGAAACATGGCAAAGGCGAGAAAAAAGGGATGCATGGCAAGGGCGAGAAACACGAGTAAGGCTTAAACAAGAGAAGGGGGTCGGATCGATGCACCATCAGGTGCATATCCGCCCCTCGTTCCCTAACCTTCGGCATATTCCTGGTTTCTATCCTGCTCCCACAAAAGTTACATCATGCCTCAATCTGTCTCATCTTCCATCGACCTCACCGATGCTTATAAAGCATACCCTTCTGTCATCCCCGCCATTAGTAAGGGGGGATCCATTAGTAGATAACGTTAGCTGTTAGGGACTCAAATAGAGAGACAGAAATCAAGATAGATGCCCGATAACAACCGTCGGGCATGACAGCCTTTCCGCGTCATCCCCGCAAGTAGGAAGCGGGGATCCATCCTCGAAATGTGCAAGACAAGATGGATGCCCGATAAAAAATGTCGGGCATGACGGGAACGGAGAGGTACAAGGCAAAGCATGTCTGACACGACAAAAGCGGAAGAATTCCCGATGGTGTTTCTCAATTTCCAAAAAGGCGAAGGAATTGTTAGGGTGAGACCTTCCAAGCAAGATATGATCGACTGCACAGGGAGATTACGACATGATGGAAGTGGTAGAGATTCGGGTCAGCTATCGATACGTAAAAGAACATTCCTGGGTGGTACAGGGCATCACCGGATTTCTTTCGGCGTATTTCATGGAAAAGCCAGGATTTAATCTGAAACGCCACTTTGAAGAATTGGAAACCGGCATGCACGTCTGGGTGTGCGACATCCCGCCCAAAATGAAAGTGCCCACTCTCCTGAGGCGGCTGAAAGAAGACATTCCTCCCTGCCAATATAAACAGCTCGAAACGAGTCCACCGGCGCGCCCGCAATTCCTCATCGATTTCCAAGAGACGGAATCCGCAGCTTCCTAACATACTTCCAAACCAAGATTTCGAAGCGACTGATGGCAGAAGGACAACAGACTAACAACAGGGAAACCTCTTGGAGCGGGACTGAACTATTTGCCGGGTAGACTGAGAAGATCAGACGGGTTCGTTGGCATGGATGCGCAAGGCCGCTCGAAGACGGGTAACCCGTTCGGCCAGTTGATCAGCAGGGAGCCGCACCGGCTCATGCGACACACACCACACCGGCTTCAACGGGTCGGGATCGGTTTTCAGCCTGGGAATCAGATGCCAGTGAATGTGGGGAACCTGATTGCCGAGCAGTTCGTAGTTCATCTTCTTCGCGTCAAACACCTGTGCCAGCGTCTCCGCCACGTGGTTAACTTCTTCCATCAACATGCCGCGTGCGACTCTGGATAACTTAAACAACTCGGAGACGTGCTCCTTCAATACCAGCACAGTCCAGCCGGCAAAAAACTGGTCCTCAAACACATACGCCTTGGTCAGGCCACAATCACCAAGAAAATGATCCTTGAGCGGCCATGCGCCAACACATATTTTGCAAGAGTGCTCGATCACAGCAAAAGACCTGTCCTCACGATAAAGGATTCATCATGGGAGAGAGAAGAGACAATGGGGAACATGAAAGAAGGAATGCCGCAAAATGGACTGGTGAGTCTTCACGGCACACTATACCCCACATCGTCTTCACGTTTAAAGTTACGATCCTATGTCCACCCAACCTCATTCCTCTTGCCGAGGTCATTTGAAAGCGGAGAAGATATGTGAAAGGATAACCGTACCCGAGAACAGTTTCGGCATTTTTGATGGCGGAAATCAACGATTCAGTCCATCAGTGAACATGCTCAAGCCATCTCCATATCTCGACAAGGAGACCTCATGAAAGCAGACACCAATCGATTGTCCAGAAGAACCCTATTAAAGTGGGGGCTGGGCTACGTCGGCTTGTTATCCGGAGGGCACATCAGCTCATCCAGCCTTGCGGAAATGCTCAACGGGCCAACTCCGCGCCAATCGCTTGGCCCATTTTTCCCCGACGAGGGAGACCCAATAGATGCCATTCGCGAAAACCCCGCCCCCGGCATTCCCATTAGTCAGGCTAACGATCAGGATCTCACTTTTGTAAAAGGCCGCCAGGGAAAAGCCAAAGGGCAGGTCATTTATCTGAGGGGAAAAGTCCTGAGCGCAAAAACCGGCCAAGCGATTCCTCGCACCGTGATCATCATGTGGAGTGCATCGGCCTCCGGCCGATATAACCACAAAGAGGATGACGGCATGTTGAGTTTCCCCCATCCCACGACTGGAGAAATCATTCACCGAACCTACGATGGGTATTTTCAATACTGGGGACGAGCGGTCACCAATGAGCATGGAGACTATTGGTTCAAAACCATCGTGCCCGGCTTTTACCCCATCGACTTAGAATCCGGACTGTATCGCCCTTCCCACCTACACTTTCAACTTTTGCCTCCAGCGCAACCGAAACTGGTCACGCAGCTGTATTTCCGGGGCGACCAAATTCCCAACAATGCACTCAATCAGGAGTTATTACCCAAGGATGTGGTGATTCTCGATGCCGGACTCACCCCGAAAGAACAAGAACGGGTGATTGTCGACTATGCGCCCGACACATCGGGAGAGATGTCGGATGGCTTAGTCGGTCACTACGACTTTGTGATTCCAGGATAGGGCCAGGATGGGATTGGGCTTCCTGTTTCCAATGCCATGTTATCGTTCTTGCAGATCGCGGATGTAGGCGGCTTCATCGTCAACATGTTTTCGTAACGCAGAGGCGTGTGGAGCCGTGGCTGTCCGTTCCCGCCAAAAACCATCCAGTGCCGCCGTAATGCTGGACGTCTCAATTCCATCAGAGTCCAAATCCTGGCGATATTCTAAATAAACCACAATGGCCTCGGCTTCCTCACGAGCGAAAATCGACAAACGGTATCGAGCATAATCATAAAACGTCATAGCTCCATAGCGCCTGGGATTCAACAAGGCCGACTTCCCAATGGTCTTTTCATACACTCGCACCTTAGTCGGCACCTGCACCACCGCATCGGAAAACCCTCCCGTCAGGTGGAAAAGGGGATCCGCAGTTTGCAACTGACCTTTAAGATCTGCAATCAAATAGGCAGGAAGAAAAAACCGAAAGCCGCCCTCCGAAAAAAAGCTGAGAGCCTCGGAATTCGCATCAAGAATTTCTGCCGCAACCTGGGACCAATCAGCCACCCCCATAAAGGGCACAATTACCTCAGACGCCTCGCAGCCCTCACGGCTTCCCACTAGAAAAGCCTCACCAGGATGCACAGTTCCCCTGAATGCTTTCCGAATCAGATCGATTACCTGTTGCTTTTCCCTCATACACAATCAGAGTATCAGCTCATCCGGCTAATGCCTATTGCGGGGGGCTCTGATTGAAGAATTTTAAAATTTTGCACTCCATCAGTCAGGGCATGCATGAAGAATTCTGAGCTATCGCCGCCCTCTTTTTTTCGTCCTCCCGCAAGACGTCAGGGGCGCTCCATTCACTTCATCGTCATTCCCGCCATTATTAAGCGGGAATCCATCCGAAAATTTTAAAAGATAGATGCCCGACAATTACTGTGAGGCATGAGGGGAATAGATCAATGCCCAATAACAAATGTCGGGCATAACACAGTGTGGCTGGCTTTCTCATTCATGTCATCCTGAGGGGATCGAAGGATCTGCTGAACCGTGGTATCGTTGACCTGGACACAGATCCTTCGCCGCGGGCTCAGGATGACCTACCGATTGCAAATTCACTGAATCCCGAAGAGTTCATCCACTCAATGAATGAGCAACTCTCATTGTTGATGGGCTAATTAGACCCGATCAGGAAAGTTGGAAATAATACCGTCGACTCCCAGCCGCTTCATCCGTGCAATATCTTCAGGATCATCAACCGTATAGACGAACACCTGAATGCCTTGCGCCTGAAGCGCCTGCACAAGAGCAGGGGTCACACAATCCAACGCCAATCCCGCATGCGTCGCGTTGGCGTCAATGGCAAAGGCCGTGGGATGTATGGGCGCGCCATCGATCAACGCGAGCGTCTGAGCATCGGGCATCAATTTTCTCACCGTCAGCAATTCTTCATGAAAAAACGAGGCATAAATTACTTCTCCCTGAAAATCAGCCGCCTTCACGATTGAACAGACCTCAGCGGCGATTCCCCTCACCTTCAGCTCTATCATCGCCCCTGCCCGTCCATTGAGGCACGCGAGGGATTCTTCAAGTAGTGGAATCCGTTCGCCCCCGCCCGCATCCAATCCGCGCAGAACCGTGAGAGGTAAGGACTCAACATTCCCCTCCCCGTTTGTCGTCCGGTTGACAGTCCTATCATGAAAGAGCACCAATGCCCCATCTGCCGATCGCTGGGCATCAAACTCGATCATGTCGACACCCAATTTGATAGCCAGCTCTAGAGCTGCCAGCGTATTCTCCGGCGCATGCCCCGCCGCGCCACGATGTCCGATCCGAAGATGAATTCGAGTGTGATCAGTTTCCTTGGTCATACGCGGATCATTTTTTTAGGTTGGACGTACTATTCCCCATAACTTGCTCAGGGATGACCATTGAAATTCTCCCTTTGGAAAATGGCGCCGTCAACATCCAGCTTACCATGCCACCTTTCTTAAGTACCTGGGAAGAAAGGGCTTGAGTCCGATCCTGTATTTTCCTATCCCTCATCTCAACTCTCTTATTTTGACCATCCTTATCGTTTCGAAATGACATGGCCAGCTTCTGGTGAAAATTGTTTTCTACCCTTCGCCTCAGCTTTCAACAAACGACATCACACGATCACACGCACAACCCCATTCCCGTGCTGAGCACTTGTGAATAGTCACTATGCCAATCACTGGTTATTTGTCGAGCTGAAGAGAATGGCGAGAGGAAAAGCACGAAAGGAGGTGAGATGCGATGAATTCGGCCTGAAGATTCCCTAACTGTTTCTAAATATTGAATTCTGGAAAATCATCTATTTTATATGTACGACCCGACTGTCGGAGCAACACACTAACCAAATCCCGACAAGGTCTCTCCCCACTCCAGGCCAAAGAAATAGCCGACACCCTTCAAAAGGTTGCCAATTCCATCAACACTATTTTTCAATTTCAAAAAGATAAAAATGATAAGGGACTCGTCGAAAACCTTTTTGCGGTAGCGACCCAAACGGCCAAGGACCTAAATGCCAAACTGGGCTCAACGGGTGTTTTTGTGGATGTGCTAATCTAAAATATAGTGAAGCTCTGTCTCATGGAAGGCAGGCAGGAAAAAGAGCCTCTGCGTCCTTCTCCCATCATTGTGCTCTCAGGGTGTATAATTAATCGTGAGGCCTAAGGGATGTCCTTTGGGAAGGTTCATTCTAAGCAAGGACGGGAACAACGAGAGGGCGAACGACCATGGCGGTGACAAAGTATGGGATCAACAGAAAAATGATTTTTGGGAAACGGCCTTTTGTCTATAAGCCGTTAAAAATTGGAGGGCTAGTCCTCCTCATGATGTCTTTTGCTTCAGCTGCGGCTTCTACATTTCGGATTACCCTTAACACTTTCTCCCCGTATTATTCCCCGAAATTTGTACAAATTGCCGCCGGCACCCCAATTTCATGGGAAAATCCAACGGCCAACATTCATTCCATTACCCACGACGGGTGTATAAGCGATGAACAATGTGACTTTGATTCCGGACCTATTGGCCCCAATCGTACCTTCACGGTCAATCATTTACCTCCAGGCTATTATCCCTACCACTGTTCGTTTCATCCCATCATGCGAGGAACCCTGGTGGTGATTGAGTCTGCTAGCCCCAGTGAGACCTGATCCGGCGTTTTCCTGAACACTGTTGTCTCGTGGGTAAGATTGAGAATCAACCCATAGGCTTGGCTATGGATAGCCGTTGGGCAAGGGCTTTGTGGGTCCATAGAATTTCTCCCTTTCTCACACCCAATTGAAGTTTTTCATTCGAATATCAGGCTCTGAATTATTTCCACATTTGCGATCCTCCTGTTACCTCGTCACAGCACCAATGTGTCACACCCTTGGTTAGCTCCTGTTCCCAATAGATGGTTTTTCTTGAATTAGGCGTGAGTGAGGATGATGCCGAGGGCCACCACAACACCGCCTCCCATGGCCGCCAGACTGTAGGGACGGTCTTCCCGCTCGGCCAAGGGCAGAAGGTGCGTGGCTCCCACATACACAAACGCTCCGGCTGAAACCGCCAGCAGCGCGCCCAGCACGGTCTGATTGAGTTGATGGATCATGGGGATGGCCACCAATGTTCCAATCGGTGTGGTCAGGGCCGCAGCTAGAAAAGCTAACAGCCAGGCTTTTGGGGGAGTGAACCCGCTACGCAACAACAGCACATAGGTGACAATTCCCTCCGGAAACTCATGCAGAACCATACCGATAGCCGCTAACATTCCGGTTAAGACACTGACACTAAACGTGATGGCATACACCACGCCATCCAACGTCGAATGGAGGCCGATTCCGAGCAGAGGAATCAGCCCGATGGCTGTGTCGGGAGTACTATCGCAGACATAGGCATGAATGAACCGGTTGATCAGGTGAAAGGCCAGGTAACCTCCAAGCAAATACACCGGGGCCTGCTCGTTCATGTGGAAGGCATGAGGAATGATATGAAGAAAGGACACCGTGATCAGCACCCCTGCGGCGAAACAGGAAAAGTAGGTGGCATTGTATTGCCCCCACGTTCCAAACCGGCGAATGACGAAGAGACCTGTGGTCGTGACCCCGGCCGCGAGGAGACTCGCCAGGATGGCATATCCGTAATGTGTATTCGTCATGGGCAGGCCTCAACATTCTCCTTGCAACAAAATTTTCGGAACATGTAGAGGAAAACTGTCTCCTCGAATCCCCCTACCCCCGTTTCAAAGAGGAACCTTCAACTCGGGCATGACGACACCCTTCTGTCATCCCCGCAAGTCGTTAGCGGGGATCCATCAGGAAAAAGTTCAGGATGGATGCCCGATAAACAATGCCGGGCATGACGACGCTCGGGTGGATTCACGAGAAAGTTTGTCCGGCATGACACAATGAGGAAAGAATTCTAATCGCAACTCGCAAGAGAAACAATGATGATCACAGGCTCTTGTTTCAATTGCAAAATTTTGAGCAACATGTGTGAGACAATTTCGGATGAATGCTATGCTTTTCAGGAACACAACAAATCCTGGAAGGCAATGCCATCCTCCCTGAAACGAAGGATCTCCCTGAGCCCTGGGGCTTCTCGAACTGGGCACAGATTCTTCGCCATGGGCTCAGAATGACAACCGGTTGGAGGCAACTGCAGGCACACCTGGTTCGTCTAGTTTTTTGGTAGTGACATCAAAAGTTGTCACACTTCAATCCGGCAAGCGAAAGGCTTGATGGCATTTTACGCAGGCGTGGATCGTCTGCTCGAGGTGAGGGAGGATCTGCTTGAGGTCTTTGGTCGGGATCGCCGCGCCCAGGGCTTCCGCGGCCTGATGATGCGCCATCGCCAGATCATGGTAGGCGCGCGGGAATTTGGCTCCCGGCTCACGTTGCATCGCCACATGATGCTTCGGGAAACCGAGTTCTTCATTTGCGAGGGTGGCTGCCTTGGCAAAATCTTCTCGCGCCAGAGCCGCGACAATAGCGTCGATGGCTTCAAGATGCTCTCGCATGGTCAGCTTGAGACCTTCTTGCGCAGCCGGGGGGAGATCCAACGCCATGCGCTTCATCAACGACATCTTCGGCATATCGTGTTCAGGCTTGTGCGTGGCATGATGATTGGTCTCTGCGCTCGCAAAACCAAAACTCAACCATAGCATTAAGTTAAAAATGGCCATTCGAGCGCCGACTTTCGCCAGTTTCATGGTCTCTCCTTTTTCATGATGCGGCCTCCAGTGGGTCGAGACCATTCGATTCAGTGGCTTTGTTTGCCGAGTGGCTGCTTGATGCTGACTGCTCCACGCAGGTCTCCGGCTTGATAGCCCGTGGCGGCATCGAAGGGATAGTGTTTCTTCAACAGAGCCTTGATCGATTCCGGAATGGTCTCAGTCGGTCCATGACAGAGCAGACACTTGGGCTGAACAGCTATTGGTTTCATGAACCGATAATATTGCCCGCCCGGTTCTGATACCACCTCTCCATGACTCATGCCAGCCATTGCTTCCCCTTTTGTGGCCCGCGCGGCAAACCCTTCGAGTACAGTCTGTTCCCACGCATCCGGCATGCCGAGCAAGGGATTTCGCACACGGGTTCCCACGCGAGTCACCCGCCACCCGTTTTCCCGCGACAAACGGTTCGCGATCTCCGGAGCCAGTTCCGTACAGACCTTGATGGCCTCAACCGGACCACCTTTCGTCATTTCCCTGGTCATCGCCTCACCCAACTCTTGGAGAAACGCCCCTGTCACTTTCGCAGCAGCTTGTTCCCTTTCGCCAGTATCGGCCGTGACTGGCCCAATGAACAGCACAAAACCTGTGACCACCACACCGAGCAATACTCTGAACGAAATGGAGACATCTTTTGTGATCATATCTGGCCTCCTCTACATGCGATCCTTAAGATTAAGGAGGGAAGGAATTTTCATCATAGGATTTTTTACGGTTTCAGGGAACGGAGATAGGCAAAGAGATCGTTAAATTGCTCTTCCTCCAGTGCTCCTTCAAATCCTTCCATGGCGGTGCCTGACCGCCCCTTCATGATGACATCCTTAAGCTCAGCGTCTGACTTGGACTGGGTTTTTTCACTGGCCAGATTGGCGGGGGGAGGGTTTAAGTACCCGCCCATTTCCCCATCACCCTTCCCGTCTAATCCGTGACAATGCCCGCAACTTTGTCGATACAACGTCTTGCCTTTTTCGATATCCCCGCCTCCAGCAACCGCGAGGCCAGCCATGAGCATTCCTAACGCGAGCCCCACGAACAGTGTCGTACCAGCTTTCTTCTTGATTGCATATTTCATCCGACTGAAGCGCCTGATCATCTGTCACCCCTCCTGTAGAATGTGTGTCATGGTTGTGTGAACGTCATCATGTAAGCCGTGATCGCATAGATATCCTCATCCGGAAGCGAGGGATTGGGTATATACGCTCCGCTTTCAGGCACAAAATCATTCGGGTTCAGATTGAAGCGATACACCCAATCGGCCTGGAGACGATTCCCCATATTGACAAAGGACGTGCTGGACGTCCCGCCGGTATAGCCCCGCCGGTTCTCGGCTGGGGTCCAATGGCAGTTTTGACAGGCATGCTCACGGTAGAGTTGCTCGCCACGGGCGAGCTCTTCCGGAGTTCCCGACTTCATCACGCCTTCGGTGATTCTTGCATCTTTCAGTGTGCGTAAAAAATCGGCCATTTTTTTCCGCTTCACCAGATGAGAGCGACAGGTGCCGCCCCTTACGTGTGATCTTAAAATCATAGCCGACCGGATACAGTCTTTCCTTTCGATTTTCGAGCCAGGCCACTAACCAGTCTCGTTGATATTTATTACCCGCCCAGATCAGATCTGGTGATTGCTTTGTGGAGCGCGGCATCGGCGCGCCCTGAACTCGATGGCAACCAATACAGGCAGATTTTACGATGCCTTCTCCCTCATTCGTGAGGTCAGCCCCTCTTGCGGGTAACACAGTCCTGCCAGTATGCAGGCCATGAGAACGGCCACGTTAATGTGAAAAATTCTGAACTTCATTGGTCAGACAATACCTGAGGAATTCTGTATTTTTCACGTTCGCGCACTTTCGGCATCCCCCGACGGTGGCTAGCGGGGATTCATTCGAAACATTCCCAGATGGATACCCGATAAAAAACGTCGGGCATGACGAAAGTGAATAAATATCCAATGCCAACGGTCGGGCGGGACATCACGTTGCTGTCATCCCCGCCGGTGGTTAGCGGGTATCCATCAGAAAAAAATCCGTAATAGATGCCCGATAACGACTGTCGAGCATGATCACGATGGGGAGGGTTCCCGATACATGTTCATCCTGACCCCTCGGCGAGTTCTGGACACGTTCTACGAAGGATCTTGCTCAGTCATAGATTTTTCACCTGGGCACAGATCCTTCTTCGCTGCCTCAGGATGACAACTCGATGAGGAGTCAGCAGTTAATCCCCGTTACCTGTCACTCTTCTGCATCCATCCGCCTGCGCTCTCAATCCGGACACATCTATTCCTGCATGTGCCCTTTCATCCCGCCTCCACCCATATGTTTACCACCCATATGTCTACTGCCCATCCCTTCACCTTCACAACACTCATGTTCACCCTTGGACCCCTGATGCTTGTCGCCCTTTCCCTTTCGCATGGATTTCTGGTCGTCTGCCGACTTTTTTTCTTCGGACGAGAGAATCGATCCCGTTTGGCTATCCACGTGGACTTCCATGAATGTGCCATCCTCGGTGACGATTATTACTTCCCATAAGGCCTGATCCTCTTCGACTTCAAACTCGGCTTCCAGAACCGTTCCTGGCACATGGTTGTTGGCGGCGGCAATGGCCTGGGCAATCCCCATCGAAGCGGCTTTGGCTTTCTCAGCCTTGTCCATGACGTCCTTACCGGGTCCCGCCTCTTGGTCGGCCATGGCTCCGGGTTCCGTGGGATACCCCTCCTGACTGCTCTGATGTTGCATCATCCCGCGACCCTGGTGTCGTCCGCCTCCCTGAGGACCGCCCCCTCCGCCAAGTGATCCTCCGGAAAAACTTCGCTCATACTGCATCACGGTCCAGATCTCTTCATCCGAGAGCATTCCCCCAAAGGGAATCATCGCGGTCCCCGGCGATCCGTACTTAATCACCCAAAAAATTTCTCCTTCAGACCGATGCCTCCAAAACCCATGTGACCGGAACACACGAGGCGGCGGTTTGAGAGTCGCGGCACCCGGGCCATCGCCGCGTCCACTTGCACCATGACAATTGACACAGCCGCCCTTGCCCTCATAGATCGTTTTGCCTTTTTCGACAATGTCCGGCGAGGGCGGCAATGGATTCATCAGAGCTCTGGCTTCTGCCAGCTTTTCCGCGGGAACACGTGGCATCATCATCTGTTGTTGCCCATGCTGTTGTGCTAACACCGGCGATCCACTCACCGCCAGCACGACGATGAGCCCGCTCGCCCATTGCGATGTATGCTTCATCATTCCTCCTTGGATGATCCCTTCTGTAAATTCTTGCAACGCGACCAGGACAAATGCTCCACCTCTTTCTTCAATCGGTGGCCACATGAAGGGCATCCTCCTTACATCGATGGCATCGGTTCAATAATTCCACAGGCATCACGGGATCCTCCGGCACATCCCGGGTTGAGTTCGCTATCCTGATCGCAATAGAGATCTTCATTGGTGTGGATGATGAATGAACTTCCATCTTCATCAAACACACTCAACCGGCCATCCGATAAGGCGACCCGGGTGGTCACCGCATGCAGCTTCCCGACTCCGTTCACCACCGTGATATTCACCAGGTCACCCATGTGATAGGGATGATTGAAATCCGGCGCGTCAGGTGTGGATTTGCCAAATGGCCCGGGATCATGATGCCCTTTGGCAGCCCCACAGGGTTGGCAGCTTGCGACCTCATGAATATGGACCGCATGCTTGCCATCCTTTAATCCGTTGACCTCCATCTGGACATACACTTTTTTAATGCCTTCGGGCGATTCAAATTCTTTCAGGGTGGCAGTTCCGGTAATCGTGGGGTCCGTACACCCTTGAATAGTTGCGTTGGCCGTTTTTGACACTTCGTGTTTACCGTAATGACTACAACCTGACAGCACAGCCAGCATCAGAACCGCCGCCCCTACCAAATGACATTTCCTCAAGTGTTGCTTCTGCATCATGAGACCTCCTCAATGAGTCATAACAGATGAAATTTTTGCACCCGCTGCCTGTTCCTATGAAAATAAACGCCTCTTACATTCCTCGAAACGTTCGAAGATAGGCAATGATCTCCCATGCCTCTTTGTCCGTAATATACTGCGGCATGTAGGGCACCATATCGGTCCCATGACTACCATGAATCAGAACCCAGAAAAGTTCCCCGTCACTTCTGGCCGCCTGCCAGGCGGCATCCGCAAAATTGGTTGGCATCATGATATCGGGAGGAAAGGTTCGACCGGCACTCGGTGCCCCTGTCCCTTCCCAGCCATGGCAAAAGGCGCACCAGCCCTTGCCTTCGTATAATTTTTTTCCGTTCGCAATAAATTCTTCTGTGGGGGTAAACGGATTGATAAAGGATAGGGCCTGCTCCATGCGATCGGCTGGGACCCGTGACTGAAGATCCCCGGCGCTTCCCGCCCAAGCTGAAGCATAGACCAATGTTACCGTTGCGAGGATGATCCAGGCTCCCGATTGAATCTTTTGCCTCAATACTTCCATCAGGACTTTCTCCTTTGTTGATAATAGGGACCTGGCTCTTACCTGTGTGCAATCACTCGGAACTTCTTTGATTGTACTTCGGAAAGGTCACTTGTCTTTGCTTCGATAACACTTACTTCCACTCCAAATTTCGTGCCAGTGTGAAAATGGGAATTTTCACAGCGTTTTGTTTTTTTAATATGGAAATGGGGCAATTTGCATCACTCCTTAGACAACGCATATGCCCAAATTTCCACACACCTGAGTCGTGTTTTGTGAGGCCGCAATCAATAGCGCACTGGACCGGAATCTCTCCAGTCCTTTTGGCAATCTTCTAGATTTTTTTGAGGAGGAAACGATTTGGCGCTTCCGCCTAGACCGTTGTCGGACAGCCTGGTCCCTTATCACCCTATGCCATACCTTACGGAAGGCTAGGAACCATGTGTTGACGTACAGGTGAGAAAAGTGGGCAATTCCTTGGATAAGGCTTTCCGAACGGGTCTGTCCAGGCGGTATGTTCAGGATAGCGAGAAGATCGTTCTCTACAGGGGGCAATTGTCAGGCAAAAAATTTCTCAAGGTGGGAGAGAGGAAGAAGCGTTCACAACAATTTTCCGTCGGTTTCATCCTTTGGCGCATCAAGCGCTTGGAGTTCCAATCCTTCAATTTCCTGCAAGGTTTTCCCCGCAATGCCTTGAAGGTCACCGTACATGCCCACGGTGGCCTGCATCACACGATCGATCTGCTCCTCACGCTTGGCCCATTGCTTCATGATGACTTTCCGCTCTTTGTCGAGATCCTCCTGCATCGAAGAAAAGCCCTCCACGATCGCCTGCACCCGTTGACGGAAGCGCGGACCCATCAAATACTGATAGACCATTTCCATTTTGGTCTGCTGCCCTTCCGCGGCCTGACGCGCGGAAGCCACCTCCATGAGTGTGTTACGCATGGCAATGGCTACGGGCAAGGCGACTTTGGGATGGGCAACCCAGACGCCGTCGATGAATTCGAATGTCTCTACCTCTTTGGGTAAAACCTGGCTCACAATGATCGCGATTTCGGCTTTGGCCTGCCGCTGATCCTCGCGAAGCTTGGTGAGCCAGCCATCGCTCCAGTTTTTGGTGCGTTTCGATTCCCACAAAATCGTTCCGCAAGGTTGGCCAAATGAGCCGGCGACGCGATGCAGCACATCACCGCCATGCTCGCCTTTGGCCACCGGTTGAATCTGGTCCTGCGGAAACTTCGAGGTGAGGAGCGCTTCGAGTTCGAGTTCCTGCACTTCGCCCTGAAGTTGTTGAGAACCCTGCTCAGCCCGACGCTTGAGTTCTTCAATTTGTTTTTGCATGGAGGTAATGGTCTGTTCTTTCTCCATGACTTTGAATTTCAGTGCTTCTTCGGCTTCTTTCTTGGCCTGATCCCGCGTGGCCGTGAGTCCTTCCTGTACCCGCTTTTCCACGGTGAGATCCAATTCGCGTTTGGCGTCATCCAGCTCACGCTGCTTGCGGAGTAGATCGGCTTGGGCCTGCTGCGCTTCCGCGAGCTTTATATCCTTCTGCTTCAGAATATCCTGAATCTCAAGTATTTCTTTAGATTTCTGCTCGAGGTCGTTGGAGAGGGCCAGTCTGGCTTTTCTGGCTTCTTCCGCCATGATTTTGCTGCGTTCGAGTTTCAGTTTTTCGGCAACTTGCTCCTCCAGAGTCTCTGTTGCTTTGGCAAGAACAGCTTCGCGCTCACGCAGGGCAGCATCCCGCTTGACAGCTTCAGCCTCTTTTTGAGCAAGTCGTTGCTCAAAGTCTCGCTTCGTGGCTTCGAGAAGAGGGGCCGCGAGCGACTCAGTCAGCTTAATTTCCGCTTTGCACTGTGGACAGGTAATCGTTGGTTCAGTCATGGTGTCGTTCTGTTGGTTATAAGAACTTTGTGAGCAACTGAGGAGGACTCTTTCATCAGGACATTCCCACGGGCGTCCTTCCCGACATTTTTTCGGGAATCAATCCGCGCTCGTCATGCCCGACAGTCGTTATCGGGCATCCATCCTGAACCTTTTCCTGATGGATCCCCGCCTACCACTTGGGGGATGACAGAAAAGTGCAGTCATTCCCGTCATTTGTTATCGGGAATCTATCTTGATGTTACCTCTTCGCAGATGGAGCCCCCTTACCACCTTGCGGAGATGACGGAAAGGAGACGCATTGGAGACCCGCTCATAACCCTATGGACAACACGAACCCGGGCTTTCTCCTACACGTCCCCATTATTTTTTCAGCACTTTATCCAATCGGGCTTCGACCTGCCGAAACAATTCCAGAGCAAATTGATCGCGCTGGGACCCCGAACATTCGCCATAGGCCTTGAGCGAGGCGAAGCGCGGACGATCCAGCCGAAAGATTTGTGTCTGTTGCAAGCCTTTCAGATCATGGCGCTCCAGATCAATGGGCTGCAACAAGACCGGGATAACCGGTTTATCTCCACCCTTCACAAATTTGGGAAGTTCCTGATCCTGGATGTATTGCGATCCGAGAAACGCAGGGCTGACCAGGACCAGTCCCACGTCGCACTCTCCCAAGGCAATTTGAATTTCTTCATGCCATTTTTCGCCAACCAGAATGTCGTTATCCCGCCAAAAAGTGTAATGATACTGTTTAGAGGGAGCGGCCTGCTCTTTGAACTTTTTCAAAAACCGTGTCGCCAGATCCCGATTGGCGCGGGCATAGGACACAAACACCGTGATCTTCTTTTTCATAACTGAATATTTAAAAATGTCCAGATTGGCCCACCATCCTAGCCAACTACTCCAAAAATGTACAGAATTATTGGCTTACCCCTCATAGCTTCGACACATCAGAATAATCTCAAAAGGTCTGTCGCACCAAAGTCAGGACGCGGCAGCAAGGAATTAACAAAAGACGTTCTTCGATGGATTCGGCAGGAAGGGAAAAATTACATTGAGATCGTGCACGATTCATGAAAAATACGAGACGCGAGAAAGGTCTTGAAGGGGCATTAATGATCGTACCCTCAAGACCTTTGGCTCTGACCTTTTCCTAGAATTGGGCACGCGTTGAGACCGAGCCAAACTGGAGAGAACGCTTAGGTAAGAAATGTTCGCAGATCACGACTGCCATGAAGAATTCTTACAATGCGAATTTGGTTACCTAGTCTTCTGTAAAAGACGACATGCTTCTCTTTCAGCAAACTCCTGAGTCCTTCACGAATTTCTTCTCGCTCTTTCCCTAGCTCTGGATTGTTGACAAGTTTGGCAAAAAGGCTTTCAAAGCCGGAGAGATAATCGATAGCCTGATCAAAGCCAAATTCTCGCTCCGTATAATCGAAGATATCTTCGAGATCCCTATCGGCCTCATGAGAGAGTTCATACAACACCTCTGGTTTGGCCATCTAGGAAGATTTTCTTGCTCGCAACCTGGACTGGATAATATCCTGCACCTTTCGGGGACTCGCTTTGCCATCCCACCCCCTAGCAATCTCAGCCCGAAGTTCCTCAATCACCCGATGACGATAGACTTCATGTAGCCGCAAAGCATCGCGTACCACTTCACTGGCATTTTGGTAGTCTCCAGACTCGAGTTGCGCTGCAATGTAGCGTTCCTGTTTTTCCGTGAAACTCACATTCATTCTTGCTCCTCCTCTCTTGTTACCTTCAAAATACCGCAAATGTCTATATTTGGCAAATATGGCCATTCAAGTTATTAGAAGGAATTCAGATGTCGCTCATGATCAGTTTGAGCTGTGAAACATGGGCTCTTGTCAGGCATTCCATAGGAGAAAGGCATGAGTAAGCCTTCAATTCGTTACTGGAATTTCACGTCATAAAAAAGCTTATGCGGATTGCGCGAGAGTCAGCCCGAGACCGGGCAGGTCGCTGAGGGGTTGAGAATCGAGCCTACCTCCTTTGCCGAACATGAGAGGTGTATCTGTGATGTCGTGTTCTAGAAGATAGGTTCCGAAGGCCCCTTCCTGGGCCAGAAGATTGCCGCGGTATTGATTGGCGACGGTGAGCGCCGCCCGTGTGAGGATGCTCGTCTCCCCGACTTGCGCGCCAATTATTATTTGAATGCCCGCTTCCCTAGCTTGCTCCGCAACGGCCAGAGATCGCTGGACGCCCCCCATCTTGGATATACGGACATTGATGATCCAAGTTTGAGGATCGGCTTGCACATTCTGGAATTGGTCCTTGCGCAAAAAGCTCTCATCCAAAATGACTGGAAGCCCCAATTGTCGGTTAATCCTTCGACATCCCTCAAAGTCGCCGACTTGAAGGGGCTCTTCAATCGCCAGAAAGGGATGGTGAAGAGCCTCAAGATAGGCCACGACTTCTTCCGGGTGGCCCCAAAGGTTGTTGGCATCAAGCCGGATACGCAGATTCTCTATGCCCAGCCCTTTAAGAAGATCGATTTTATGTTGATCGTCTTCCAGGCAACCGGAGACCTTTATTTTGAAGTCCACAAAACCCAACGCCGAAAATTGTGTCGCCTGTTTCTGAAAGGTGGCCAGACTGTCGGTCCCCAGGACCGCGGAATATTGAAAGGATCCCGTGACTTCAGGTAGGCGCAAGAGGGCTTCGAGAGACTGGCCTGATTCTTTTCCCCACACATCCAACAAGGCCAGCTCCACCGCACACCAGGCCGCCGGGTTCGCATCAACAAGTTTCCGGTTATCAGTCATCCAGGTGCGCAGATCTTCCAGCCCCCGCAAATGTTCCCATGACTGACGATGCGTCTCAAAAAACGCCTTGGCCGATTCCAACGTCTCTAATGTTACGTACGACCTGGGGCACCCCTCCCCTAAACCTATCAGTCCATGGGAATTTGTGGCCTTCACCAACACACTTTCAGTGCAAGCACGAGTCGCGATCGCATGCGTGAAGGCCTGCTTAAAAGGAATCTCCAACATTGTTTGGGACAAGGTCATGAGAGACATCAGAATGGATTCCTCCCATACTTCATGAAATCAAATGAACAGTCTTTGGCATATTGCAATCTCACCACTTTGAATTGGGCATCTCGTTGACCTTGTTGGAGGCAGTGGGTCTTATAGGCTTCACCCGTCCCCGGCTCAAGATGGACGACCCGGATCGGCTCCAGCCTCCCACTGTCCCGCTTGTTTTGAAACTCCACATTGGACTTGGCGAGGGCCTTTTCTAATTGCCTCCCCACACACGTATCCAAGGGGGGATGCTCCATATAGAGGATATATTGCCGGGCCAGAGGATCGGCCAGCATGACATAAAAGGCCACCGTTGTCCGGTACCTGTTCTGCACTGCCTCCATCGCCTCTATCACATGATATTCATAGAGTTTCTCGCCGGTGATGTTGGTGACCCCTTTTCCCTTTTGGATAAATGCGATCGTCGGGGTGCAATGAAAATGTCCCGTCACCTCGATGAGATCATTCATGAAATAGCGATAGAGACCATTGGCCGCGGTGACTACCACATAGTATTTTTTGCCCTCTTCCAACTGCTCAACAGTCACAGTGTGCGGATGATCGGCTTCCCAATCCGACTGAGACACAAACTCATAAAAGTTTTCTTGTATCGTAGGGACACATCGATTCGTAGTTGGATCGACATTCACGCTGCCCATACATTCACTCGACAGATATCCCATCTCAATGATGGCCGTCTGGGGAGCCAAGCTCGCTTTAAGTTTAGGTATCAAAACTCCGCAACTGCCCCCCATCCAGGTTACGACGGACTTGAGATTGGGCCACAGTTCTTCCACGGTCAATTGGTCTTCATGCCCAATGAAATCCTGCAATTGTCTCAATCTCCGCCGGGAAATATGGGGAAGGGGGAGATGGCCTTGTTGAGGCTCTGAACTGTTGGAAGCCAACATCTCCACTAGCTGCGGGAAATAAAGACAACCCATCTCCCATAACTTCAAAAAAGTCGAGGGATTCGCCGTGGCCACCACCGACAGATTGGGCTCCGACAAGGCATAGGCGACCAAATACATATATTTTTCCTGGTAATCTTTGACCTCATGCAGAGCTTTCGGGAGAAACAATTTCTGCTGGAGCACTGCCGGCAGGGCAGCGGTCAATAACCCGGACATCGAACCATAACTGGTGCCAGTGTCCAAATAACCTTCCACTTCAGGTCCTGCAATGACCAGCATCTTGCCCTCGAATATCGAAGGAAGGGCCTGGTACTGCGCATAGGTACTGAGCCACTGATAGTGACGCAAGGCCTCCTGGGTTTGGTGAAGCACAGGAATCAATTTTGGTTTCCCGGTGGTTCCGCTCGTCAGGGCATAGGTCAAAGGCTGCTCCCCATTCAGCATGGCTTCTTTGCGGGCTTCTTGATCCTCGATAGGCAGACGGAGGTCCTCATAGGTGTGAATCGGCACTTCCCGACGAAATTCCCGGGAACCTTTCAGTAAAGGGAATCGATGGGTTTGCCCAAAGACGGTAAACGCCTGGGCCTGCAAGATGCTTTTCAACACCAAATCCTGGACTGCCTGTGGCCGGTGCAACTGATCCATAAACGGATCCCACCACCGTCGACCGCACATCACCATCTGCGCGTGAAGTTCCGAGTTCTGCAATGGATTGGGGAGCTTCATGAGGAAATAGTTTGTTTATCGGCCCCCGGAACAAACGGGGTCGCCATTTGTTTCCAGAAGGACATCGGATAGCTCCGATTTAACAGTCCGAGATTCTCGACCTGATGCTCATCAGGCAAATACCAGGTTCCAAATATCCGATCCCAAACAATCAAGTTGTTCCCATAATTATGGTTCGATTCTTCTTTCCATTGAGAATGGTGCCATCGATGCAGTTCCGGTCCGCTTATCAGGTAATTGAGCCAGCCGAGCCTGAGATCGATATTGCAATGTTGGAAGAAGCCGTTAATGGCGTAACACACTACATACAAGGCCAGCACTTCTTCCCCCACACCAATGATCAAAAAAGGCAGGGTATCGAGGAGGAATTGCAAGCCCTTATCGATAGGATGAAACCGCCCCACGTTCAGCCAATATAATTTGTGGGGTGAATGATGGACGGCATGAAATCGCCAAAGTGGTTCCCACTCATGCGCCCATCGATGCAGCCAATATCGCATCCCATCGGCCACCCCCATCATCAACACCATCTGACTCGCCACGGTCCAATGATGAGGCCACCCGACCCCCACCGACCACTCATGCACACGCAGCCAATCCAGCAGAGTCAGAGACACGGCAAAGGCCAAGACAAGCGGGAGCACGCCTTGAATGAG
Organism: Nitrospirota bacterium; assembly: GCA_029864405.1. Taxonomy (GTDB): domain Bacteria; phylum Nitrospirota; class Nitrospiria; order Nitrospirales; family UBA8639; genus Nitrospira_E. The sequence continues at coordinate 56,773 of JAOTTP010000002.1, read as the reverse complement.
GGCCATAAAGATGGCGTCCTGTCCAATTTCGCGCTTGTCCGCCCACCAGGTTTGACGGCACGGGGCTTGCCATTCCAGGACGGTAATTATGAGAGCCCCCAGCACCACCGGCAGATATGTTGCGAGTTGAAGATGCATTCCCATCTGCTGCAAGACCACATGCAACAGAATTCCTAGGGCCAGAACAACCGGATAAACTCCGTAACGGACCAGCGTCCTCACACTTTCGCCTCATGGGGAATATATTTCGATGAGTAGGCGCCCGAGACGTGATACCAGCCATAGACCAACATAAAGGTGGCGAGCACAAAATGAAATAGAGTAGGAAGAACCGCCCCAAACCAAAAATGATCAGGAGCGACTGTCAGACCAATCATCAAGCGAATACCCATCACCACCAGATAGAGTCCGCCCAGACAAAGAAGGATTCGGCATTTTTTCGGGACGGCCACCACCACCCCCTTAAACATCCGCCACACAATCTGCAGACACACCCACAGAATCGCAACTTGGAACATCAGCAAAATCGGATACGGTAAGGCTCCGCTCTGCCAGACCTCGAATGACGGAAGAACCGCAACCGGATAAAAGACCTGTAGCAATTGTGCGACTACTCTGAAAGTAAAGAGGACTGTCAAAACTAATAGAGTCAAGGCATACCGTTGAGACTTGCCTCTTGAATCAACAACAATGGCCATAGGGATGTTGAAAAATAATAAACTTTCAGTCTCTATAAGGAGAATAAATTCAATTTTCCTTCCTGAATGTAATCTAAATAGCTTTTTCCAAATTGGTCTTTGGCCTCAGCATCAGCTCCAGATTCAAGGAGTAAATTAATTAATTCATGGTCATTTCGCCGGGCTAATTCCACGAGATAAGGACTACCACTAATACCAGAATTACCGCCTATCTTTGCATTAACATTGGCGCCATATTGAATAAGAACCTTTGCAGTTTCAAAACGGTTTCCTTCTGACCATCTACCTAACGAAAATGATGAATATAAGGGAGTTTGCCCCTTTGATCCCTTCCAATATTCAAAATTTACATTAGCTCCCTCTTCAAGTAATCCCTTGACCACACTGGGTAATCCTACCTCTGCAGCATGGTAGAGCATAATATTCATCTCACTATCTGTATTAAATCGCCCATTATCGGGTGGATACCATTTTCCCCATATAAAAGGAGCGACCAGGATCCAAAAGCCCAACAAAAGAGGAACACTCAGACTGAACAGAAAATATCCAATTTTTGTTTTGAAAAATGTTCGAAAGGGATAGTGCATGAAAACTGCCATAACCCCATACAGAGGTAAACAGAAGATAATTATTACCAGGAAAAATGCGAAAAGATTACGATGAACCAGGAAAATTTTCAAACAGAGCAAAGCAGCAAAAAGGGAATTTTGCGCCAGAGAATCAATAAGAGAAACAATCGGAGCTTGCTGTTGATACAATGGGGCCTTAGGATAAAAGAAAATTACACTAAAAGTTAAAACCTCTGCGGCAAGGATACAGAGGAACATATTCTTATCAATGACAACTCCTTTGGGTTTTTTAAAATACAGTATGAGAAATTTTGGAAGTCCTGCCAAAAACCCAAAAGCAGTGGGTACCGAAAGATACAACAAAAAGAAAACTAATAGCATTGGTATTCAACCGGTGGATGAAAGAGCGCAGGAAGTATCATATGAAGAATGGAATTTGAGGGAATATAAATGAGGAGGAAACATGATAGCCTTTTTGATCTTTTCGGAACTTTCTAGTTAAATATGTACAATCTCCCTTTGCAAACAAGGCAAAAATTGCCTATCGCACAACTAGCCCATCTCCTATTTTATATTTCCTAAAAAGGCACTGAGTGCTTCAATATTTATTATTGCCCTAATTTCAATGGCATGCCACCCTAAAATGGATCATCTCATATAATCTGCCGTGGTCAAGAAAAGTTTCGATGCCCAAAAAAGTATTACTCATTGGCAATTCCGATGGCATCGGCGCCGCGGTCACCCGGGCGCTGTTGGCACAAGGGGATCGAGTCGTGGGTATTTCCCGGAGTCCAAGTCCACTTGGTCCGGATGGGCCTCGACATATTGTGCAAGACATCGCCGCTCCCGAGTATCCGCAGGCCCTGCAAATGCTTCTTGCCGAAAAAGAGCCTTTTCACGCCTGCATATTTTGTGCGGCCATCGGCTCGAGGTTGACACTGCCTGACCTCTCCCAAGAAGCCCGCGTCATTGACGTGAATTTCACCTCGATGGTGCGAACCCTGGCCGCCCTCGCCCCCGGCTGGCTTGAGCGGGGCCATGGACATTTCATCGGCCTATCAAGTCTTGCCGATGATTTTTACAACGCCGACGCCCCTTCCTATACGGCATCGAAAGCCGGGTTCAGCAACTATTTAGGATCTATGGCATTGAAGCTCAGATCGCATGGAGTGTACGTGACGAATATTCGTTTTGGATTTGTGGATACTAAGCTGCCAAAGGCGTCTTGGAAGCCTATGATGATGACTACCGACCAAGCGGCGGAGCATGTCATACGATGTTTGAAAACAAAACCCATGCAATTCAGCGTCCCCAAATTGGCAGGGCTCGTTATTCACGGTATCCGTTGGATGCAGTCAATTCGAATATGGTGGTCATAAAAAAATGGTTTGAACCATTTGCATGATTTGGTAGAGTCTTTTGCCGCAGATTCCAAATAATTTCCCCTCATGCCCTTCTTTGTTCACACTTTCCTGAAAGGAGTCTATCCTCATGACCGGAGCCCACAATTCCGATGCCGCTCATGCCGAGATCATTAGTCACTTGGGTCCACTCGCTTCTCTTGCCGGAATCTGGGAAGGCGATAAGGGTGCCGATATCGCACCAGCCAAAGAGGGGAGCCATGAAACACATTTTCGGGAACGAATCACGTTCGAACCCCTCGGTCCTGTTGTCAACGGTCCGCAGGTACTCTACGGCTTACGCTATACCACCATTGCCTGGCCGCTGATTCAGGAACAGCCGTTTCACGAAGAAGTGGGGTATTGGTTATGGGATGCGGCCAGGAAACAGGTGATGCGGTGCTTTATTGTCCCGCGAGGCGTCGTCGTGAATGCAGGTGGGATTTCAGAGCCTGACGCCAAAGAATTTTTCATGGCTGCTGACGCCGGGTCCCTCGTCTACGGCATCCTCTCAAATCCGTATCTGGAACAGGCCGCCAAAACTGTTCGGTATGAATTAACGGTCACCATTCACGAACCCTGGAAGTTTAGCTATAAGGAAGATACGCAATTACAGATCGCGGACCGCCCGGAGGTATTCCACCACACGGATCAAAACACCATGACACGCGTCTAGCTCCATGTCGGCAAGACGGAATGCCTCTGTCTATAGCGCATGAACCATCAGATGAGTCTTTACCTTTGCCCTCCCCCTAGAATGGCGGGGAAGTTTTGAAATGTCTTCGTTGAACGTAATCACACTATAGCTGGTTACATTCTTTCTCTGGGATTAACAAAATCTTTTTTCTCCCAGTCATACACCCACACTTCACCCGTCCCGATGGAATAGACCCATCCATGCAGACGCAAATCTCCCCGGCGCAATCGGGTGGCGACAGCCGGATGGGTTTTCAAATGATCCAGCTGGACCAACACATTTTCCCGTATGGTGGCCGCAAATAACTCATCTCCCTGCAAATGCGCGTACAGATCTTTCATAATTCGCACCGTGGTCTCGGCATGTTGCAGCCACGCTTTGACGGCAGGAAGCTCCTGAAGTTTTTCCTGATGCAACAAGGCCTCCATGGCACCGCAATCCGTATGTCCGCAAACGATAATATCTTTTACTTGAAGGACAGAGATCCCATATTCAATCGAGGCGGTACTTCCCCCGATGGCCGCTCCGTAGGTCGGAATTAAGTTCCCCGCATTTCGAATAATAAACAACTCCCCCGGTTCAGTCTGGGTGAGTAATGAGGGATCAATTCGTGAGTCTGAGCAGGTTACAAATACGGCTCTTGGTTTTTGTTGACCGGACAACCCAATGAACAACTCTTTCTTTTTTAAAAACACCTCTTCCTGAAATTTGATCAACCCTTTCAATACTTTTTCCATATGCTCTCCCTGCTGAAAGATTGTCCCTCTTTCCTTTTGTCGACTGTTGGCCTTTCACGGTCTGGCTGGGGTACATTGCTTTCACCATCGACCAAACCCAATAGTGTCCTATGCCCGTTCTCACGTAACCATTTTATACGACAAGAGACACATAGTCCTCTTTGATTCTTGCCTCCCATGCCACAGCCAACTCCAGACCTGGACCATTTTCGATCAACGCTCCTGACCCTCAAAGACGAATTGCTGGCCGTATCCTCCACCGGCCAGGAAGCGGCCCAACGAGTGGAACTGGACCAAACCACGATCGGGCGCGTCTCACGCATGGATGCCTTGCAACAACAAGCGATGGCTCAAGCCGCCCAACAACGGCGACACATTCAATTGCAGCGCATCAAATCAGCCCTCCAACGTCTCGAAAGCGGTGAATTCGGCTGGTGTATGAAGTGCGGGGACGAGATTGCCAGAAAACGATTAGACGTGGAACCGACCGCTCCCCTCTGTATCGCGTGTGCCGATGGGAGGCAACGGTAGGTGTCACATACCTTGTTCACCCTCCCATCCCCCACCAGAATCACCGAGTGAACGCGGAAACATGCCATGAAGAGATTTCACGTTGCCCTTGCTGTGTCGGACATTACAATCTCGGTTCAAGAGTATTCCCAACGCCTGGGTCAGACTCCTGATCTGATCATCCCTGACCACTATGCGTTATGGCGCACCGCCACCCCCAACCTTTCCATTCGAATATCTTCGAATGCTCAGTCACAGCCCCTTCGGCACCTAGGCTGGGAATTGGAAGAAACCGACCGACTGTCCGTTGAGGTGGACTGTAACGGAATCGCCTGGGAATGTTTTACCGCCCAGCACCAAGCTGAGGAGATTGTCCAAGCCTGGCCGGACATTTCGTATAATCCCACTCCATGTTCATCCTGAATCCTCACGCATGAGACACCTGGCCATTTCCCATTCATGCCCACTGTGTTTCAAACCGGAACCCACGTTAGTGGGGAACGACCGGTATCGGCCGTACTTCTCCTGCGGGCACTGTCGGCTCATTTTCGTGCCCCCCGCCTACCATGTGTCACACAACCAGGAAAAAGATCACTACGACCAGCACGAGAACAATTCTGAAGATCCGGGCTATCGAAAGTTTTTAAACCAGTTGGCCGAACCACTCCACAAACACCTGAGACCCAATAGTTCCGGATTGGATTTTGGGGCTGGTCCCGGTCCGACCCTCTCTCTCATGCTTCAAGAATCCGGACATACCCTGTCGATTTACGACCCCTTTTATGCGTACAATCCTGCTCTCCTGGAACAGACCTATGATTTCATCACAGCCACGGAAGTGGCCGAGCATCTGCGCCATCCCGGGCTAGAATTGGACCATTTATGGGCCCGACTGAAAGCTGATGGCATACTGGGAATCATGACTCAACTGACGCCACCCGATCGACCGTTTCTCGATTGGTATTACATCAAAGATCCCACGCATGTCTGCTTTTTTTCACACGAGACCTGGACATGGCTGAGCTCACGATGGGGAGCGGCAATCATCTATTTGCAAAACAACGTCGTTTTGTTTCGTAAACCGTCTGACTCCCAACCCAGATAGATTCTCGCTCGCTCCACACTTTCCCTATGCCTTCCGACATCGACATCGCCATCATCGGCGCAGGAGCAGCAGGGCTGGCAGCCGGTATTTTCGCCGCGGAGACAAACCCGAATCTTTCTATCGCTCTTCTGGACAGTGCTAAAACCATCGGGGCCAAGATCCTTGTGTCTGGGGGTGGACGCTGCAATGTCACCAATCAACGTGTCACCGCTTCCGACTTCCATGGGAACAGAAAGCTGATTGACCGGATCCTTCGACGCTTCGACGAACAGGCCACCGTTCGATGGTTTGCCTCTTTGGGGGTTCCGTTACATACCGAAGCCACGGGCAAACTGTTTCCCGTGAGCAACAAAGCACGAACAGTCCTCGATGGGCTCCTCAGTCGGTGCGAGGCCCTGGGCGTTTCTCTTTTGACTCAACATTTTGTTCGGGACATGACAAGGGAAGGCGAGAAGTTTTCGATCCAACATTCCCAGGGGACGCTTCGTGCCAAACGAGTCATTCTCGCCACTGGTGGCCGGTCTCTCCCCAAAACCGGATCCGATGGATCCGGTTGGGCGTTGGCTCAACAATTGGGGCATACCGTCACCGCCACCTATCCTGCCTTAGTGCCTTTGCTCCTTGAGCCTTCGTTTTTCCATGCCACCCTTTCCGGCATTTCTCATGACGTGACGCTCACAACCACCATTGCGGGAAAAACATTCCATCGATGCACCGGCAGCTTGTTGTGGACACATTTCGGGATCAGTGGACCCGTGGTCTTGGATGCCAGCCGGGTTTGGGTTCGCGCGGCCGCACAGGGTGAAGATGTCCGCCTTCATCTCCATTGCCTCCCCCAAATCACCAACCAAGATATTGAGAAATGGCTCATGCAGGCAGCCTCCCTCCCCGGACGAAAACTCGTCCCCACGCTGTTGGCCGAGCAATTACCCACGCGTGTGGCCACCACCCTGGCCAGGGTTCAAGAACCTGATCTTTCTGACACTCCCGTTAACCTCCTGTCCAAAGAGGCTCGCCGAAATCTGGTCCAGACACTCACCAACCTTGTCCTTCCCGTCATCGGATCGCGCGGATGGAACTTTGCCGAAGTCACGGCAGGGGGTGTCCCCCTGGAAGAAATATCCGCTCATTCGATGGTCTCTCGGCACGTGCCTGGGCTCTATGTGATTGGAGAAATGTTGGATTGCGACGGGCGGATCGGTGGGTTCAACTTTCAATGGGCCTGGACGACAGGGTATCTGGCCGGATGCCATTCGGCCTTGAATATCATGAAACAACCAGCAGCAGAGGAACGGTGATGAATCAGTATATTTTCGATAACAAATCTGAAGAGCGGGAATTTCAACGATTACAATTGGTTGAAGCCGCGAACGATCCCACTATCAGGCTGTTGGAGGAAACAGGAATTCAACCGGGGTGGCATTGTCTGGAGTTAGGCGCAGGGGCAGGGTCCATGTTGCGTTGGCTGGGAAATCGGGTGGGACCGACGGGACTTGCTGTGGGTATCGACAAGAAAACCACGTATCTCCACAATGATGATTCTCCGCCTGTTCAGATTTACCAAGGCTCCTTTCTTGATGTTCCCTTAGAACAATCCTTTGATCTCCTTCATAGCCGGTATGTCTTCATCCATAATCAAGAGGAGAGGGCAATTCTGAGAAAATTGTGCTCTCTCCTCAAGCCAGGAGGCTGGGCGATCTTCGAAGAACCGGACTTCACCTCGGCGACATTGCCAGACCAGGGACAAGAGACTCCGCAAGGAAGAGTGAACCGAGCCATTTGCCAGATGTTCATTAATGTCGGATTAGATCCCGCCTATGCTCTCCGACTTCCGCACAAACTGCAAGAATCAGGATTTCATATCGTAAGCGCTCAATCCCTCATGCATCTGTGTCCTGGAAATTCGCCAATGGCTAAGGTGATGGGGGAATCTGCTCTGGTACTCGAACAGGAATATTGCAAGACCGGCTTATGCTCACCTGAAGACATTCAACTGTATGTCAGACTCTCACAGGACTCCACCCATTGGGCCTTGTACCACTCCACCACCTCCGTGATTGTTCGTAAGCCTCCCCTCTGACCTTCTATCTTGAATTTTTCCGCGTCAGAAAGAATCAGATCAAAAGAAAGCCCTAGAGATGCCGGTCAAACCCACCCTGGTTCTTCCTGAACCTTTTCGTATCTCTTTAGATACATTCAGCCCTTGTCTAGATACACACCTCGTTCATCTTCTTCGTTGGAGAAACGAATACTTATCTACTCTCTCCATAAATTCTATGTATTTCAAAGGCATAGCAACCAGGTAGCAGAACATTCTTCCTTAAGCGAATTCGGCACAACGGTTGCATTCTATAAGGGTCTCATCAGATTCATCCGTCATCACGATTCAACCAGTCCTCATTCATACCAATGCGTACATGATGTTTATCAGTATTTTTCTTCTTACATGGTTGGAATTCATGTGGACCTAACCCCTCATTTGAGAAACATCCACAATGGGACATGGGTCACAAACTATCTCTCATTTCTTATGTTGTCTTTATTCATCATCATCCCAGGAGGATTCATCTCATGATTACCGACACTCGCCTTCATAAAACACATTCCCCTTCACCCGAGCATCTAGGAGAAAAAAAAGGCATGCCCAAAGAAGGCTCCTCCCACGCACCTGAGCGATCAGCCGGTATGTTTTCCGGCCAGAGCTATCGGGGAGGAGTACTGGTCGTTGATGATGAGGCAGACATTTGCAAAGTTGTTCGAATAGCCTTGGAAAAGGACGGCTACTACGTCGTGAACGCGGAAGACGGTGCGCAAGCCATCCGCATCCTCAACGAAGGAGAGCATCCCATGGTCATTGATGTGATTATCACGGATATTCGGATGCCCAATATCAATGGCATCGAAGCCATCACATATTTTCAACGAGAATACCCTAGCGTGCCGTTGATCGTTCTAACCGGGTTTCCAGATATTGATCCGGCCACGCAACTCATGAAACAAGGAATAACCGATTATTTGGTCAAACCGGTCGATCGGAAAAGATTAACCGCCGCTGTGGCCGATGCCGTAGGATCGCGACATCTCGACTGGTTTGCTTGAGGTTGTTCTACCTTTAGTTTGGGGAGTCTCAAGGAAAAGACTTTCACGTGCTCATCGGGACGGAGACAGGAATCCGAGGAGGGGGTCTTTGTGGCATAGCTTTCTCTTGCTTATTCTTTTGCCCTTTTAGCTTTATCCTCCCCGCGAATTCGGGCATAATGCGGTATTCTCTGTTCCTAACATTATGACGTTTATGGACCACTTTTTTGCTACCCTCCCGATCTTTCTCCCAATTTTATTGGTCCTGGCGCTGGTTAGTTCAGGATTGTGGGTGGCCCATTGGTTCTTCTTTCGCCGAAATGGGGGGCTGAAGGAGGAAGACCGATTTTCAGCCCGTGTGGGGATGTTGCTGCTGGTGGGCATTGGGGTTGTTCTCATTCTCCTGGCCCTTCCTCTCGACAAAGAAACTCACAAAGAACTTTTTCAACTCTTGGCGCTGTTGATCACAGCCGTCATTACCCTTTCTTCCACGACCTTCGTCTCGAATGCCTTGGCGGGCTTTATGTTACGAGGCATGCAAAGTTTTCGGTTGGGGGATTTTCTTCGCGTGGAAAATCAATTCGGGCGGGTCACAGAACGGGGCTTGTTTCACACGGAAATACAAACAGAAGAACGCGATCTGACGACCCTTCCCAACTTATTTTTGGTTTCTCACCCGATAACCGTGCTTCGTTCATCCGGCACGATTGTTTCCGCCACGGTATCCTTAGGATATGACATCTCCCACCAGACCATTGAAAAACTCTTAGCGGAAGCCGCTCTCGCCGCCAAACTCAAAGACCCGTTTGTCCACATCATGGAGCTCGGGGATTATTCCGTAACCTATCGAGTATCTGGATTTTTAAGTGAAGTCAAACAATTGCTCAGTGCACGGTCAAAGCTTCGCGCGAAAATGCTCACTACCCTGCATGATGCCGGAATCGAAATTGTCTCTCCCGTCGTCATGAATCAACGCCGGCTAGAGGATGGCATTCGAGTCTTGCCGCTCCAATCCTCAGAATTGCCGCATGTAGAAGAAAATGCTGTGGATAGTAATCCTGAATCACTCATCTTTGACAAAGCCGACGCGATGGCACAGATAGAGGCGTTAAAAGAGCAGCGTGAAGCGATTCGAGAGGAAATTGCTGTCTTGGAGGGTCAAGCCAAATCAAAAAAAGAACACATCGGCCCCTGGATTGAACAACGGATTACGCGCATTCGACAAGAAGAAGAGCGTCTGTCCCTCCTGATTCAACAAGCCGAAGAAGCAAAAATTGAGTAAGCTCACCAGAAATGCCTCATCACCAGTAATCATTTCAGAGATTCAATACTTTCCCTGATCATCTATGGTCAGGTTTACCTATCCTCTTCAGGTGTTTTGAGCTCCTTCGCTACTGTTTTAAAGTAGGCCAAAAGGTCTCGCACCGATATAATTCCAACGATTTCTCCATTTTCCCCGGTGACGGCCAAGTGGCGTATTTTCCGATCGGCCATGAGATCCCGGGCATAATGGACAGACATATTCCGATCTACGGTTATAATCGGGCTGGACATCAGTTCCTTCACCTTCAAGCGTTCAACCTGGGCAGGTTGTTCAGCCACCGCGCGCACTACATCCGTTTCGGTTACAATTCCAGAAAATTCAGACTCCTGCTTGACCAACAAGGAACCAATCCGCTTGGTATACATGTGTGTAGCCGCTTCCTGAATGCTGGCATCTTCAGTCACAAAACTCAGATTCCGTGTCATGAATTGCCCAATCGTGGCCATGTCATTTCCCTCCTACTGCAAAATTGGAAAAGTCTATTGTGGAGGAAATGTCAGAAAAGATCCAGATTAAGAACGTTCCCGTTTTTCATCAGTCTTCACGGTAAGGGACGGTACCAAGGCTAATCTCTCATCGCCTCAGCGGATTTCCCCCTCGCTTTTCCTTAAACCACAGGCACGGGCGACCCCATCACGATAGCGAAGCCAATGCTGCAGGCTCTTCTCCATAAACGTGAGAACTGCTTCCTGCTGCGAGATCTCTTGAGCATAATTCACGACCATCGCATAGGCATCATGGCGATGACCGGCCTCCACCATTTGATGCGCTCGAATGAGATCCATCGCCTTGGGAGAAACTCCCTGATACTGCACCAGTGGATGATGTGTGATCTTTTCCTGAATATGCCGGCGGGTTTTTGATTTGGCGGGATGGAGGAGTTCCTGACGATCATTGACGCTGCCTTCGACAAATATCGTCATGACGGCTGCTCCCAAAACCCAATCAGAACTATTGGAGATTCGATCCAACCATGCCCGGTAGCGCCGGGTCGCAGGCAACGACCGAATTTTCTCAAAATCGCCTGGGCGAAATCCTAAGCCCTTCATCATTTTCATAAAGAGTTCCGGATGTGAAGTCCCCAATGACAGCTTCCCGGTATCTTCTTCATAAATATTTTCAGCCAGCATTCGCCGGACTTCCAGCGGCGGGTTCTTTCCATGTATACGCGCCAGGAATACCGGAAAGTCACGAACATACACAGCATATTCCTGCTGGAAATGAATCTTCAGTTGCGCTTTTGTCAGAGTCGGACCGGAAAAATACGACCAGGCCCAATGATGCTTCTGGGCCATGACATCAAGCAACTTCTTCTGGAATTGTGTCGGGGATAGTTTTTTTATGGACATACAGTCCTTCTTGTAAATGATTCGGGGGTTTGACATTCAATCAATGCTCAGGCCGAATTCAACAGATTCTACAACCATTCGGATTTCCATCGATTTCCTAAAGTCTAATTGATTTTTGGGGAGTTGATAACCACAAGTTCAACCGACGGAGGACTATATCTGGCTCGTATGGAGTTCTAGCCGAGATTTTTTTGATTCGTTCGGAATATCAGGATGAGTCAAGTGTGCACCTTTCCGGGATAAATAACAGCGTCGCCCAAAAAGCACTTCTGTCTCTATAATTACAAAAACCAACAGGTAATAACATCTAAAACCCTATCATACTCAATGTTATTGCCTACATCATTTTTCTTTGAGAAAAAAGTGGATTCAGCGACCTACCATAATTGAAATAGCATAAAAAGCAACAAGACCGGAAAAAAGCAGCCAGGGGACTGCAAGGTGAGGCATCCCACAAAATATCCCAATCTGCATCAGGATAGAAAACATCGTGGAATATCTTCATCTGTCGAAAACTTTTCTCATGTTATTGGCGTTTTACATCAGATATGGTCAAACCTTTCTTGATGCTTAACAATACATGAATCGTTTTGTGCTAATGGTAAAAAACATTGACCGTTTTCACCCATCTCAGGATTCAGGGTATACACCACTTGAAGATCTAGTTATGAAAATATGATGAGGCATCAAGGCCTTACGTATCAGATCCTCAGAAGAATTGAATGTGGCAACACGTTTGCTTTTTCCTATAGGCCAACGGGCAATTGGATTCATCAATACAGTGAATGAGAAGGTCTTCAACACAAGGAGGGATCGACAAATGATGTATGTAGATAGCCGGTACATAAGCCTGGCTCGCAAAAGCGAATTATTACAACATGAGCACGCCATGAACCAATTACGCAGACAGGTGGCGCGAATCTCAAAAGCGGTGGCCTGGGAATTGGAGCAACACCAGGCTCGTCTCAAGGAACTCCAACGGGTGGAACATACCTTTACAGAGGAAGGCCAGCCCACACTCAATCCCACTCCGCAACCAACTCTAGAGCCAGCTTCTTCTACACGAAAATGGACAAAATTCCGAAAGCACAGCCACCGATCTTTTCAGAAACCAGTCGCAGAACTCGTCGGATAGTTTTTCCCCGTTCCATGTTAATCTCCTGACCCACGGAATCTCCGTGGGTCATCGCTTTTTCTTCCTCAGATTCCCTCAAGGGGTCCTAGACAAAAGCTTTCGGCTCACTCCTCACGCAGTCCCCCAAACAGGTTATTGCCCACTTCCTCCCGCCTGGCTGCATGATGAGGTCGCTCTAAACCCCTATGCGCATTCTTTCCCTTAAGTGTGAAAACCAGATGACTCCCTCCCAATCAGGAGAACACCCATTGTTTCCACGCAGATTGGGTATTCACGCATCGCAATGTTTTGCACAAACTAGCCCTCAAATAAGCGTGTATTGGATTGCTTGCCCATTTTGGACGTTGATGGCGCCTTCGGGGTTGGGGCGATGCCACGACCGACCGTCAGCGAGCTCGTTGCCACCGAACCAGAACGAGCCCGCATTCAAAATTTGGCCGTTTTTCCTCTTCACGCCACACCCCTCCTGACTCGCACGCTCGGCGATCGGCCCATCGAACGTCTAGCCTCGATGGCGCTAGCCAAAGCCAGTTCGTTCGATGGCGTTCCACGCACTGAAGAGCCGATCCAACGTCGGCTGATAGCCCAGGATCCGAACCACAATACTTCGAGCCTGCCGCACCACGCGACAGGGGATCAACATGAAGCTGTTCATGAACCGTCGAAACTCCATCCGAATGTAGGTGTCTCGATCCTTCTTCAGGTGCAGCATCATGGCAAACCATGATTTGATGTTCCAGGCCAGAGCGGCTATGACCATGTAGGCCCAGTTGCTGACGAGATCGTAGACCGGCAGGCGCAGCGCATTGACCCCGTTCTTGAGTTGCTCGATGACATTTTCCTGATCACACCGCTCATTGGCACACGCCACGACCTCAGCCGCGCTCAGGTCCGGCCGCGTGGTGATGTAGAAGAAGTACCGAATCTCATCGAACAGCACGTTCTCCCCTTTCATCTTGCTGATGTTCTTGCGCAGGGCCACGACGCGATACGGACGGGTGCACTTGCCGGGCTGGTACTCAAACTCGGCCACATCCTCGTCGTTGAGGTGCAGATTGAGGTAGCCGCGCTCTTTGACAATCCGCGCCTTCTCGTTTTCTTGGAATCGTTCACGCGTGGTTCCGGGCAGCGTGTCGTCTGGGGGCTGGCGCTTCAGTCGGCTCCACTGGTCTTCGCTGAGGGCCTCGGCACAGGTTCGTAACGTCGCGGTGCTGTCCATGCCGAAGATAAAGTCCACGGTCTCAGCCCACTGGTCGAAATGCTTGGTCAGTGAAAAGTCCGTATCCCCCCGCATGCAGACGCGTGGGGCATAGGGGACCAGATGCGTCAGGGCTTTGTCGATCCAGGCCGCGGCCCCTTGATGGCTCGGCGCATTGCCCGGGCGATTGACGAGATACAAGACTTCTTTGGTATTGGCGAGGGAGATGATCAGCGGGGCATAGCCCCAGATGCCCTTATAGGAGATGTCCATCCCGGCTTTACATGCCCCAGAGGTTGGGGCAATCGTGCCATCGATATCCATGTAGGCGATCGGCCACAGCCGTTCGGCGCCTCGCCCGGCCCAGAGTTTTGGGCGGATCGCATTGATTGATTCCATCAGCGTGAGCACATCGGCCTCTGTCAAGCGTCGCGTGAAGTCGCCGGCCGTGGTCGGATCCGGAATCAAGTCCGCGCCCAAGGCATTCATGTAGGCCACGTCATGGCGAAGCCGCTCAATGTCCTCCAGCCGGGTCCCACCGCACAGGACATTGTAGGCAATATTCAGCACATGATCGGACTCATGATACGGCAAGTGCACCTTCAACAGGCTCAAGTCTGCATCGATCTGCGCACGCAATCCCAACTTGGTCACCAGTCGATGCACGGGGGCAATCCCCCCATAATTCATCGCCTCCATGTTGCCGCCCACCTCATAGTGGACCTTGCCCGATCCAAACATCGGCTGGGCCTGCGCGGACCAGTGTCCCGCCTGGGCATGCCGTGCCGCAACCTTCGTCTTGCGTTGTGTGATGTTCCGACGGCTCTGTTTCGTGCTAAGCTTCTTCACCGGAAATGCCTCCTGGGTGGGTGCTATGATCTGTTCTTTCAAACGCATTATAGCCAATCCTGGAAGGCGTTTCCGGCCTTTTCGTGTTGAGCACAAAATAAAATCACACTTATTTGAGGACTAGACCCATAAAAAATTCTCGCAGCCCCTGCAGCTTAGATCCCTAGCAAACACACGCACGTAATTTAGGGGAAACACCGCTTCGCATCTTCCTCCATCCCGTTTCACATATTCTGTACATTTCCTTGAAAACCCATAGATTTCTTTAAGACTTTTCCTATGAGAGAACCCAGCTCAGTAAGGTCATGCGGCTTTTTCAGCACTGCCTCGAATCCGGACTCTAACGCTTGTCTTCGAATCTCCTGATTGAGACTCCCTGTCACCAAGACAAATGGCGGACAACAGCCATTACCCACATATTCAAGATTTCTCCGTAACTGAATACCATTCATCACGGGCATTTGGAAATCCGTCAGGACGAGGTCATAGTGACTCATTTGAATATGGGTAAATGCCCAGGCCACATCCGAAACTTGACTGCAGAGATACCCTTCGAGCTCCAAGTATGATTGATAGAGGTCCAGAAGTTGGTGGTCATCATCAATGAGCAGGATTCTTTTTGTATTGCTTCCAGCCACAGCAATGAGGGACTTCCCATTCCGATCTTTATCAGGCAACACTTCCAGGGAGTGGCTCTCAAGCATAATGGCTCTCATCAGGTGAAGGAAATTTTCCCAAGCGTCATATGTTTTTCCATCTATGCGTCCCTCCCCTAATTCGGTCAGCACGTGCAATAGGGCATATACGACAGGAGGGTAATGTTTGTTTTTAATACCATACCTTTGGTGCCGTTTGCCTAATTGAACAAGGGTAGATCGTAATTCTTGAGGGTTTTCCATGTGTAAGATGAGGGTGCGCAATCCGTTTAGAAACGCCGCATATTGTTGGGATAAATGGCTCTGAGGGAAAAAGGTCTGAAATTCTGGGAATTTATCAAACAACACATCATAAAATCGAGAAACCATCCGCTCTCCGTGAGGGGCTACCATCCCAAAACTTTCTTGGATCCGGGATATATCAGGAAGGGGAAGTCCCGGAGAAATGTTCAATTTGCCATTCTTCATCGTTTCCTTTCTGAGGATAAGATTCCCTCTTGGCTTCACAGGTCTAGTGAAAGAGTCGCGCACATTTACTGGTCAATTGGTCCTGAGCTATCGGTTTGATGAGAAAGTCCATTGCCCCCTTAACAATAGCTAGCTGCAGTTCCGATCGATGTTCAGTGTCCGACATGACGATCACCGGTGGAATTGTAGAAGACTGCGCTAATTGTTCCAGCATGAAGATGCCTCCCATGACAGGCATATATAAATCCAGTAACACGCCAGCGACGGATTGATATTGCAGGAAGTCAAGCCCTTCCTTTCCATTGGTCGCTGTGAGAACGTCGTAGCCCAAAGCATTCAGACGATCCCTTAGAAATAAGAGGATGTCCGCATCATCGTCGACAATGAGAATACACTTTCGGCTTTTCATTGGTACGTTGCAGATGGAGAGATTCTCCAATCTATGGTTTTCTATAGCCTGAATGAACAGCTGATCAGGGAGTAATTTCAAAATTCATGTCTTTACCGATCTTTCTTAGCGTAAGTATTCGGCCTAATGATCTTGAGTCTCAGCCTGACTAAGCATCGGGTTATGGGGACTGACGATAATTTCGCCCTTCATGATGGGATGAAGCACGCAATAATAGGAATACCGTCCGGGCGGGAGTGAAGGAATGATGAAATTCTCCCCGGGTTGAACAGCACCTCTATCAAATGCGCAAGGACCAGACATCCGACAACCATCATGCGTCAAGGTATGCGGTGAAGAGGTAGAATTCACAATGCGAATTGATACGTTATGAGGAACAAGGGCCCGAGCCGGTCTATAATACGGTGCCCAGTAATCCATCGTGACTTTCACATCTGAAGACTGAGTGGAGGCCCATCCATCGCTCAAAGTCGACAGCAAGAGAAGGGGAATTTCTATCACATTCAGAGTCTTAGAGGATGTTGTCCAGGTCAAGGATTTCATATGTCCACCTCCCGTTTTTTCACTTCCTCGGGCCGGTTGTGGGTGTGCATTTGGTTACGTTTAAATGATATTTCTAAAAACTATAAAGATTCCATTTGATTGTCACCCTTTTCGAATAAAGATTTCATAAAGCTTCCTTATTATTGCTTCCCTTCCAAACGCCGACATAAACCCTCCAGGCGATGGGGCAGAAAAGGATATTGCCAAACACTCAAACGAGTGAAGTAAGGGCCATGATTTCAATCAGCGGCAGCCTTTCGGGGCCCGGAAATTCATTCCCTTGGAAAGGAAGTCATTCCGAAAAAATCCGTTGAAGACAGCTGGATGAATTAAAGGAGAAAGGCAAATGAAAAAAGGATGTCACCTGAGCGGGAAGGGGAGGAGACGATGACTTGCAGGGAGCACCTCACATGAAAACCCGCAGTCAGGTTGTTCATTTATCTTCCACGAAATCAGTGGCAAAACGATACCCGACTCCAGGATCTGTGAGAATATATTGAGGACGTGCCGTGTTTTTTTCCAATTTCTTTCTTAAGTTCCCGATAAATACTCGTAAATACTGTGCCTGATCGCTATATCCCGGTCCCCACACGGCCCGGAGAATTGTTCCGTGCGTCAGAACTTTTCCGGCATTGTGAATCAGAAACTTCAACAGATCATATTCCGTCGGGGTTAACTTCACGGGGTTATTCCGCATCCGGATTTCACGGCGGTCGAAATCGACGAGTAAATCTCCAAATCTGAAAACGGGATCGGCACTATACATGGAGGCTGTACGACGTAGAACGGAGCGGATTCTCGCTACCAGTTCTTCCATGCTGAACGGTTTGATGACATAGTCATCGGCCCCTACTTCCAGCGCTTCAATCTTTTGAGCTTCCTCCCCTATCGCGGAAAGAATAATGATCGGTATATGGTAGATTTCACGCAACTGACGGGTCAGTTCGATTCCATCCATTCCGGGAAGCATTAAATCCACAAGCGCAAGGTCAGGTGGGCGGTGGCTGATAATTTGCAGCGCCTCTTCTCCCGTTTCAGCCGTCATCACCTCATACCCTTTGGCCTCAAGGTTGACCTGCAATGAACGTCGAATTTGTCGCTCATCGTCGACGGCTAATATGCGAGATCCATGAGACATTGGTAGACGGATTATTCCTCAGGCCGTTCAAGGTTGATCGTAGGGGGGGCATCAGGGATCGGCAACATGAAGCCAATCGTGACCCCTCGCCCTTTGGGGGATTCGGCCCAAATTCGACCGCCATGAGCCTCGACCATCCCTTTACAGATTGCCAATCCGAGACCGGTACCTCTAATCATTCGTGCCCGGGGACCTTTCAGGCGGTAAAACCGCTCGAAGATCTTTGATAAATCCTCCTGCGGGATTCCATCTCCTTCGTTGGAGACTCTGGCTTCCACCTGTCCCGGTTTCATACGACCTAAAATGCTGATCCGGGACCCTGTGAGAGAATATTTGATGGCGTTATCCAACAGATTAATGAGCACTTGCTGAATTTCTATCCCGTCCACATAAATAGGAGAAATATTCTCCCCGAGATCCACTTGTAGTGATCGACCTTCCAACGACAATTCCACCCGTCTGATCGCGCCTTCGACCAAATCTTCCAATAAATGCCATTCACGATGGGGGGCCAGCGTCCCCGACTCAACTCTGGACATATCCAGAAGATTATCCACCAATCCATTCAAGAAATCGATTTCCTGATTGATGCTCTGGAGGAATTCCTTCTGCACCTTGGACGTTTCCTGGCTGGAAAGACCGATCAACCCGGCCACGGAGGCTTTGATTGCGGTAAGCGGGGTCCGTAATTCGTGGGAAACCAACGACAACAGAGCGGTTTTGAGGGCATCGCTTTGACGAAACGCTTCAATTTTGTCGGCTTCACTTTTTCGCAAATTCTCTTCGATCATTTTTCGTTCAAACCCGTTGACGAAAATTTCTCCAGCCATGTGCAGAAGCCTGGTGTCCTCTTCCGACCACATCTTTTCCTGTTTCACCGAATCGAATCCAAGGAACCCGAACAACTTTTCGCGCCAGACCATGGGCACAATCACCAGAGATTGGATTTGCTGCCTTTCAAATTCCCGTTTCTCGGCACTTGCCTCAGGTGGAAGGTTGCTCACGCTTGGAATTTGAATAAACGGACAAGAGGTCAGACGTTCGGCAAGCCAGGGGAAGGCGTGCATGTGAACCCCCTGAAGTCTTGATTGGTGAGACTCAATACCCGGCCCACACCATTCATGGGTATTATTCACGGTCTCTCCGTCATCCTCAAATACAAACACGTAGCTTCTATCAACATCTCCGAACGTTCCGATGGATTCCAGAGCCCGGTTAATTTCCGTATCAAAATCTTCCTTTTTGAGATTAATGAATTGGGTTGAAAGATTCGCCACCAGATTTTCAATTTCCATGCGATAGCGCAGAGCCATTTCTACTCGTAAGCGTTCCTGGATTTCATGTTCAAGTTCCCGGTTGGCCATCCTGACCTGTCTCGTCAAAAGGACTCCGAAAATTCCCGCCAAGCCCCCGATCAGAGATTCCCATAGAATCATTTTCGAGATCTTCTCTTGTGAATATCGGCTGAATAATTTCACGGCGTTGTTGGCCACTTTATTCAACCGGACATTCAAAGCCAGGAGGCCGTCTAATTCCAAATTAAATTCTGGTTGATCAGGCCCGATCGTAAAGAACCTTTCCGCTTTTGCCGTAAATTCGGTCATGAGTGTTTTTTGCTCACCTAATGCCTGCAGAATTTCCTTGGTCGGAGCGGGAGGGAGGGCCACCGTCTCTCCACTTTCCGAATTAATCACGGCTTGTCCACCAGCCAGTAAAGCGTCCAGGGTTTGGTTCAACGTCTTTTGAGTGAACCGGTAATCGGCAGGAATCCCTTGTAAAGTCAATAAAATTTCATTCATGAGTCGTTGATTCAGCATCCGCTGTCGTCCGGCCAAGTCCACCGTCACGCTGTCGAGTTTTTGATTCTGAATAGTGGTAATCGTATAGAGCAGGATGCCGAACAACGTTAGAATAAACAACGTGGTGAGGGCCAATAAGGCTCCTCCGATTGATGAAGTTTCTAACCACACACGTTTTGGGAACTTCACGACCTTCCACCCTCTGATGGCGACCCTGGTCGCTCGATCAATATCGTTAAATTATTTCAAAGGATTTTTCTCATTTTCTTTATCATACCTTAAACCAATCGGTATTTTTAAAATCCGTGGATTGGGGGTATCTGAGCAGACCCCCAGTTCTTTTCAGAAAGACGATCGTCTTCATAAACTTGAAGTGCAACCACCTCAATAAAGCCATTCAGGGTAAAATCTTTTGAGCCAGTGGCCTCGATTGGAAAACAGGGCTTCCTCCCTCTTAGCGTGATCGCTGCCAAGAATACTGTGGCTAGGCCCGGAAAGGTAGGAGATGGAACCAACGGAAAGTGTACCTCGTGAAACGAGACAGGTAGGTAGTTTCTCTCGTTTATTTGGCGTCTCTAGTTGAACGGGACAAACCAGGTCAACGAAATGAAGCAGAGCAGCTTGGCAGAGCACAAACAGCGAAAGATAAACTCGGACGCGGTGGGCGGCCCGCCAGGCCGGACTGTCAGAAGAAGACTCCCACCCCATTTGTTGTCCCTTTCCCCTTGTTCATGCCGGCATGTCCCATTGCTCTCCTGCTCTTGTAAGCAAGCTCGTAGGCTTTTGAAAAAGATTCGCTCCGACTCGATATTTTAGATCCCACGATTTATACTGTGCCCTAGAAACGAATTATTCGTGTCCCTACCCTCTTAATTCCTCATTTCGCTTGATGGCTGTCCAACACCTCACACGATTTCAGTTCTTTCTTTATATCCCTGAATATTCTCAGGCGTTTCCCTTCACGTTTGTCTTCTTATTTGGGAAAACTTCATGATTGAGCAATCTCACATACACGTAGACAGACAGAAGGATAGCGGCGCTCCCATTATCCTGGAAAGCCCTACATCCCGGGCGGGGCAGACGACTCCCACATCCGATTTGAGAAAAACGGGTCTTCACCCGGACTATTGGTATCCGCTCGCACGCTCCAGAGACCTGAAAAATGGAAAGATGCTTGGAGTGTCCTTTGCCGGCGATCCCATCGTCTTGGTCAGAACCGTAAGCGGACGAATCTATGCTCTTGAAGACCGGTGTGCCCATCGACAGGTTCCGCTCCATCATGGGGTGGTGCACGGAGAGCATCTCCAGTGCGGGTATCATTCCTGGACGTTTGACCAAACCGGGCGATGTATGGGTGTTCCGTATTTGGAAAAAGACCAACCACGGCCGGCAGGAGTCAGAAGTTATCCCTGTCGGGAAGCCTATGGGCTGGTGTTTGTGTTTCCGGGGACGGCGAGCAGAGTGGAAGAGGTTGAGTTCCCGAAGGTGTCCTTAGCAGGCGATCCGCATTATAAAACGCGATACCTTGACCGTCAGGTGAGCTGTCATTATTCATTCATGCATGAGAACCTCATGGACATGAACCATCAGTTT
Organism: Nitrospirota bacterium; assembly: GCA_029864405.1. Classification (GTDB taxonomy): domain Bacteria; phylum Nitrospirota; class Nitrospiria; order Nitrospirales; family UBA8639; genus Nitrospira_E. Next base: position 35,518 of record JAOTTP010000002.1, on the reverse strand, counting down.
TTGCATCGTCGACTGATGGGCGGGGTCCGAACGGTCTTTCTGGAACTTCGAGAACGGACGCATGCCGTGGAAGTGGACTATACCTTCTCCAGGATCAAAGGCGCACAACCCCTCGGAGAGAAACTCATTCTAGGGAGCGCCAAACAATCGGCTGATGGCCCGAAGCATGATCTCATGACCATCTGTACAGAATATCCCTATCAAACCCTCCAGTTCTGGACAGCCGGGAGCACCAACCCTGCCTTAAATCTGTGGAATGTGTATGTTCCCGTTGATCGGGCGCAACGAATGAATCACACCTTTGGGTTGATGATGGTTCGGAAACCTTCGATTCCCGGACTCATCCACCTCTTGTGGCCGTTTATCGTGTGGTTTACCAATGGAATCTTTGCCGAAGACCGGTGGATTGTTGAGGAAGAGCAGAAAGCCTTTGATCGTCAAGGCGCCGACTGGAACCAGGAGGTTTTTCCGGTCATCCAAAGCTTAAGGAGCTTGCTTGGTCGCGAAGGCATTGTCTTATGAGGGCTGTCCCGTCGTGCTGAAAATGGTGCATACGAATGCGGCAGAAGGTAAGGTCAACTGAGCGCAATCGAAACCCAACTAGACTCGTCCGCGAAGCAGTTTCGGCATTCTTCAGGCATAGGCTTTTACATTCCAAACCAGGAACGGGCGGGGCAGCACAGAAGGGGGCGGCTAATTTTTTTGTCCCGGTCAACTTGGTGAGTCATCAAAAATATTATAGGCTTCCACCTTTTCTACAGACCCGGGAAAAGGAAATTTTATAACATAAGGAGCGTAGACTGCCCGGTTTTTCAGATTCCATAAACACAACCGGCCTTATGTGGATTGATACGTTCCTCTCCATAGGAGTAGGCACCATTCACCTCCTGAGGAATCCCTCATCTTTCATCCTGTTTTCCACAATTCGATCTAGCCACCTGGAAATGAGAGGAGGACTGTGCCTCAACCTCGTCCTTTTGAAAGACCTGGCGACAGGCTTGTTTGAGAGAGGTGAGATCAAACGGTTTCATGAAAAACCCTTGGGCTCCTTCCAGCAACAGTTGCCGGAGGGCTCGTTCGTCAGACACCCCTGACATCATCAGCACCGGCATCTGATGACCCAACCATCGCAATTCATCAAGCATGGTCCTCCCATCCATAATGGGCATCTGTATATCCAGTAAAATGCCATCTACCTTATGGCGGCTCACCACGTCCAGGCCTTCCCATCCATTTCTCGCAATAAGCACTTCGTATCCCCATTCCTGAAGCGCCTGCTTTAACAGCCCGGGCACTGATGGATCATCATCGACCACCAACAAACTTGGACGGACTTCCTGGGTCTCCGTCTCATCAGGCGACAGACTCACGGATGTTGTGTTGAGTGTCTGAAGGGTTTGCAAACAAGAAGGGCAACCGGTATGCGCAAAGTCGATCTCAGAGAAGTTGAGATGATCCATCGAAAGGAAGGACGCCAAATCCGGCCCTCCTTTCGTCCCGGCCGGTCCGGCAGAGGGATCCTGCACGCATTCACACCACGCGCACGAAGAGACGAATCGGGAGGAAGGCGCAGATGGGAGACAATGCCGTAACACATTGGCCTTGGAGATGACTCCGACAAGATTCTGATCACCCACCACAGGCATTCTCTGGATTTGTCTTTGAGTCATCAAATTCAACACCATATCAAGAGGTTCACTCTCATGCACATAAACGGGCGGAGTCATGGTGTCTTCGACACTGAGTTCATCCAGCGAATCCAAGCGTGAAACGGCCTCGAACAGCCGGAGATCCGACACGATCCCAAGAATTTTGCGGGTGGAATCAACCACCGGCCATCCACAATATTGACCGGAGAGGAATTGCAGCGCCAGATCGTTCTCGAATTTCCCACGGCTAAGTGGTAAGGCTTTGGGGTCCATTAAGTCTTTTGCTAATGGAGGAGATGAAAGCAAGTGGTTCATGAGAGGGCCTCTCTTTCAAACCGGTTTCAAACATGAAACCATCAGATGAAGGGGGGAGGTTGTTCCCTAAACGGATACATCAAGGATCGGATTACCAACAAAAGAACCAAATAAGCAAAATGCAAGCCAAAAACACTGGGGAGAGGCCTAAATGAAAAATCCCTTACATTTCATAATATATATATAAAAGTTGGCATTCTTGTCGATAAAATTCCCGGAAGGTTTGGTGTATGAAAAGATACAAAGACACTAGGGTAAATCATACAACCTGAGGGCTGGAACTAATCGACGGACTTCAGAAAAAGTTCAGCAGACATCAGACAATCATAAAAAATTGCGGAAATATGGATTATTTCCGGTAGGAATCAAGCAGAAGGTTATAAAGCCAATTCACAACTCCTCCCTGGTTATATATAGCTGGCAACCCCTTGCGAGGAAGCTCGAGAACAATAGAGAGGGCAGCCACTCTGTTTTCCCGGACTGTCAAAAAAGACTCCCCACTCCTGTTGTTCGATCACAACACTCAAGAAGTACGGCCTCACGACGTGACCGAGCCAGAGCACGGCTGCCAAGAAACCTTGTCTCATGCGCCCATGTAGACTTCATTGCGCCCACTCTCAGGGGTGTGCTACCAGTGACATCTCACCACATTGAACGCAGAAATGAATCATGGAACAAGTTACTGAACCTACAGAAGAACGATCGTTGCTCAGGCACCCGGGCGCGATCATGTTCGTCTCATGTTATGAATTGGGGCATCAACCTCTTGGCATCGCCCAGCCGATGGGATTTCTCGAGCAAGCCGGGTTTGCGCCGGTCGGCCTCGATATCGCGGTTGAAGCTATTGATGAATCGACCCTCCGGCTTGTGCGATTTGTCGGGATCTCGGTACCCATGCACACAGCGCTCCGGCTTGGGGTGCGGGTGGCCGAGCTGATTCGCGCAATAAACCCAGCCTGCCACATCTGTTTCTATGGGCTGTACGCCTCGATCAATGCGGAATATTTGCTTCAGAGGCTGGCCGATTCTGTGGTAGGCGGAGAGTACGAGATCCCCCTGCGGTCACTGATTGAGGCGCTTGATCAGGATCAGACGATCAACCATCTCGAAGGGGTAAGTTCTCGAAACCGGGTTGTCGATCCCTATTTGAAGCGTCCCTACTCAACGACTTCAACTATTTCTCAACCAATCCCAAGTCGCGCCGGACTCCCGATGTTGGACCAATATGCCCGGCTCGAACAGAACGGCACAAAGCGATTGGTCGGGTCTGTCGAGGCCAGTCGCGGATGCCTCCATCACTGTCTCCATTGCCCGATCGTGCCGGTCTATGAGGGGCGCTTCTTCCTCGTTCCGGAGGACGTCGTCCTCGAGGACATTCGGCGCCAGGTAAACACAGGCGCCACGCACATCACCTTCGGCGATCCGGATTTTTTGAACGGGCCCGGGCATTCCCTGAGCATCGTTCGCACAATGCATAAGGAGTTTCCGCATCTGACCTTTGATTTCACCGCGAAGATCGAGCACCTCTTGAAGCGCCGTGCTCTGATGCCAGATCTTGAAGCGCAGGGGTGCCTGTTCATCATCTCCGCAGTGGAGTCGTTCAGCGACGATGTCCTGGAACTGTTAGACAAGGGGCATACAGGAGCTGATATCATCACGGCGCTCGGCATCCTGCGCAAGGGCGGCATCACGCTTCGCCCATCGCTCGTGGCCTTCACGCCATGGACCAGCTTGGACGATTACCTTCATATGTTGGACATGATGGAGACCCACGATCTCATCGACGCGACCGATCCAGTACAATTGAGCATTCGTCTCTTGGTGCCGCCGGGCTCGGCTCTTCTCGCCAAGTCTGACATTCAGCAATTTCTCGGTCCACTGGATCAGGGCAGCTTTCAGTATCCATGGACGCATCCGGATGAGCGGATGGACCGACTGCATCGGGCGGTGAGTGCGATCGTGGAAGCGAGTGCCAAGGAAGAGGAAGATGCGATGGTGACATTTGATCGTATTCGAGCGAGTGCCGATGAGATGGCCGGCCGCCACCCTGAGTCCTCGACTCGGGCCAGGGTAAGCAGACCTGATCGTCCGAAACCGCCTCGGTTAACGGAATCATGGTTCTGCTGCGCTGAGCCCACAACCCAGCAGTTCAGGCCGTTGCTGACAAAGGGGCATGGGGAAATCTAGCAGCCTGTGAGAAAACGATGTTGGCTCGCTGAAACCTCGATAGTCCGCAAATGTGGCACAATAGAAAAATGCTCCCGCAGGATACTCAAAATAGCCATCCAGCAAGGAGGCAGCGAGTGAAGGGGCGAAGCGTACCCTCGTGGGTACCTTGAGGGTCTGGACGATACGACCTGCCTGCGCGAAGCCGCTCCGGCGAAGGCAGGGAACGACGCTGGCGGTTTTTTCAGCATCCTGCAAAAATGGATGGGTAGAGTCACATATAGAGTTGAGAAGGGGATGAGACGTGGAATCTGAACTCAAAATACAAGGCACGAAGATACAGGAACTTTTGGGGTTAAAGGTCCCGGCAGTGGCCATCGCATTTCGGGACACGGCACCTGCGGGCATTCCACGGGTCACCACCCCGGCACCCGCAGGATGCGGCTATTGGAAGCTCGCGGCTGAGGGCCAGACCTTCTATACGGAAGGATCGGATCACTTTGGCTGTCCGGTCGGAGCCCATACCCACGGTGTGGAGCTGCCACCCCAGGTCGCGACGGAGCTGAACGGTCTGGTACAAACGATGGTAGACATGCAGTACCTTACGATGAAAGAAATTCCGATGATCCCGCATCGAGAGGAGACCTTTCACGTGGCCGTCTATGCGCCCCTCAGGCAGGCCACTTTCACTCCGGACGTGGTACTGGTTCGAGGGACCGTCAAGCAGCTAATGCTCCTGGCGGAAGCGACACAGGCAGCGGGCGTACCCGGCGGTAGTGCGACCATGGGACGGCCGACTTGCGCCGTGCTGCCGGAATCACTGCAATCGGGCCATGCGGCGACCAGTTTTGGCTGTATTGGAAACCGCGTTTATACCGGACTCGGGGATGATGAGGGCTATTACGCCATTCCCGGTGCCAGGGTGGCCGACGTCGTGGGTAGATTGGCAGTCATCACCGAGGCCAATCGCCAATTGGAGGCGTTTCATCGATCCCGCCTGTAAATATTCGCTCCAACTGCCTCCTGACAGGAAGTTGGAAAACCATAGAACTGCTTAATCGAACCCTCTCTCCTGGATATGTTGAGGATCTGAACGATGCAAGCAGGAAACTCGCGGAATTTTTCAGCGTCCTGTGAAGAAATCACGATGCCAAGACTCCTCCTGCTCTTGCCGACCACCACCTATCGAGCAGAGGCGTTCCTCGAAGCCGCCCGGCGAGTGCAGGTATCCATAACCATTGGGACAGAGCGGGCTCCGGAAGGCCTTCTAGTCGCGTCGGACAACGTGTTGCTGCTCGATGTTCGACATCCACAGGCGGCCGCACAGACCGTGGTCGAATTCGTCCGACATCACCCGATCGATGCGGTGATCGGAGTTGACGATGTGACTGCCGTCACGGCTGCTGCCGTAGCGGAGGCAATAGGATTACCCCATAACTCTGTCATATCCGTCACCGCCGCCAGAAACAAGCGGCAGATGCGCGAGCTATTGTCCCGACAGGGCATTCCTGTCCCTCGCCATAAAGTGCTTGCCCTCGACGGTGATTCAAGAGCCTTCGCAAAACAGATGGTCTATCCCTGCGTCGTGAAGCCACTCATCCTTTCTGCCAGTTGTGGGGTGATTCGTGCCAACAACGAGGAGGAGTTTGAGAATGCGTTTCGTCGAGTGGGCACGCTCCTCACCAACTTAAATCTCGCAGCAGTGGACGAGCAGGCCCGTTGGATCCTCGTCGAAGATTTTGTGCCGGGGATCGAAGTGGCGTTAGAGGGTTTGCTCACAAAGGGAGCCTTCCAGCCGCTGGCGATGTTCGATAAGCCTGATGCGCTCGACGGCCCCTATTTTGAAGAGACGCTCTATATCACGCCTTCCCGTCTCTCCTCCGACTTACAGCAGAAAATTGTCGACTGTGCAGGTCAAACGGCAAAGGCACTCGGACTGCGGGAAGGGCCGGTGCATGGGGAATTCCGCCTGAATGAGAACGGTGTGTGGGTCATTGAGATGGCGGCACGAGCGATCGGTGGGCGCTGTTCAAGAACGCTGGACTTTTCGGCAGGTATGTCGCTCGAAGAGCTGATCATCCGCCACGCCCTCCAGATGCCGCTCCCACCCCTTGTCAGGCAAGAGCAGGCGGCGGGAGTGATGATGCTTCCTATTCCGTATAGCGGTAGGCTGCGTGAAGTGAGGGGTCAGGCTGAAGCCAGGGCAGTGCATGGAGTTGTCGAACTGACGATAACGGCAGAGCCTGAAGAAGAACTCATTCCACTTCCGGAGGGGACGCGCTACCTGGGGTTTCTCTTAGCACGGGGCAAGACACCGGAGGATGTGGAGCGGTCGCTTCGGGACGCTCACCAACGATTGACGGTTGTCATGAGCGCCTCGCCGCCGACAACCCACTCATCGCCATCATCACGGCAATCCCGAGCCATGAGATTTTGAATGCACCCAACCAGGCTCCGCCAACCCGGCGTTCCCTAGCAGACTGTTGAAAAACTCAAAATTCTTCTGAGAGCTTATCGGGATCCAAAATTTTACGATTTTCCATGAGCGAAGCAGGATGTTCAAAAAGGCCCGTCCAGCAAGGCCGCAGCCGCTTGGACGGGCGGAGCGTACAGAGAAGTACGTGAGCACGGCCAAGGGGCGAGAACGCCGCTGGCGGACTTTTTCAACACCCTGCTAGCTTGGTTTCTTTTTCACCTCTGCGGTCATGGTTCGCGACCACTCATCCAGACTCTTCCCCTGTGCCGGCACGTCCGGGAGACCTGTCATATCGTGCACCCATTCGCCCTTTACGATCTCACCATCGTCGACAATGGATTTCTTGATGGCCTCAAACTCTTTGTCGAACCGTTCGGGGGCTTGCTCAAGGATTCGCCTGATCTTCCACTTCGTCGTCGGCTTACCTTCTGCATCCAAGTCACAACCGTAGTGGACGATATCAACCTTTCCGGTCTCGAGGATCCTGGACAACATCCGATACGTCACGCCTGAATTCGACTGAATCAGCGCGGCCTTATAGAGACGCTCGCATTTATCCGGATCCACATCTAAGGCCGTGAGATCCTCCATGACCTTGGCGGCAACTACTGGCGATGTATCGACCTCTCCCATAGTCATCTTCCTCCTTGTAAGGGTTTGAGCCTCATGGCAACACCAGCGTTGACCCTACCAGACAATTCTGAAACAGAGCAAGACGAACGCAAACCGATGACTGCAGTTGGTCGGTTGTCCAAATTCCACCAGCAGAAGGGGACGCGGTGGGCGGCCTTCGAGGTTGAACTGCAAAAAAACATTTCCCCATTTGTTCTCACCTCAAGTGAGATCAGAAAGACGTATCTCCCTCTTTTTGAAATTTATAAAAAAGAATCTTCTGCGACCAGTTATTCCACAGAGTTTTCGGTACAGATTCATCTCATCTTTTTGTGGATCTTCAGACAGGAGCATGGATAAAAATTGTGGCTGATCGATTTTGAGTCCCCGTCCTTTGTCAGGAGGGGTGGTGGGGAGGTAGTCTCTTCGCGGGGCAGTGGGGCAGTAATGGCTAAACACGTCAAAGTTTCTCGATAGGTCAGAGATTCTACCCCAACTTTCATTCCTCGTCGGAATGAAACCCCTTACAAAATGGAGGAATCTACGAGTGGCTCAATTTGTAAAAAAACTCAGTGGTACAGGATTTACCCACGAAAAACTTAGAAGAACACTTTTCCTTGGCTTTTGATAATTTCAGTCTAATCGACTAGATTGCTTTCAACTGAACCTGACGATATTCAAGACCTGGAGAGGAGAGGACGATGAATGATGCCTCTGGATTGATTTTCTCTTGCGCGTTGGACGGGGCCGGGAATGCCAGGGAATTGACCTGGCCTGAAGTGAAGACGTGGTCATCACAAGAAGAGACCTTGTGGGTTCATTGTGATCGAACCCATGCAGATATCCAACAATGGCTCCAAGAGGAAAGTGACATCAACCCCCTGGTAGTCGATGCCCTCCTGGCAGAGGAAACGCGTCCACGAATCACGCTTTTTGATGATAGCTTTCTCCTGATCCTCCGTGGCGTCAATTTTAATCCAGGAGCAGAACCCGACGATATGGTCTCCATTCGGCTATATATTGACGCCTATCGTATCGTGAGCGTCCGGCATCGTCCGCTCATGACGATAAAGGATATTCATGCCAGCTTCGCAAACCACAGTGGCCCGATCTCGTCTGGCGATTTCCTCACGGTACTGACTGATCGACTGATGGAACGGATGGCCCCGGTCATCGCCCAGCTGGACGAAGAAATCGATGACATCGAAGATCAGATGATTGAGCAGGCCAGCCACCAGCTTCGCAGTCGACTTGGGGGCTTGCGACGCCAAGCCATTTCACTTCGCCGGTACATCGCCCCCCAACGGGAAGTCATCACCCAACTCCAGCTCGCACCAGTCACGTGGCTGAGCTCACCGCAGCGGGCCAAAATTCGCGAAGTGGCGGATTATCTCATTCGCTACGTCGAAGACCTTGATGCCGCGCGTGAGCGTATGGGGGTCATGCAAGAAGAACTGACGGGAAAATTATCCGAGCAGATGAACAAGACCATGTATATTCTCACGGTCTTAGCCGGAATTTTTCTCCCCATTACCTTTGTGACCGGTCTTCTGGGAATCAATGTCGGTGGCATCCCCGGCTCTGAAGATCCGTGGGCCTTCACCATGGTCTGTCTCACATTAACTTCTGCGGGGCTGTTGCTCGTGGGTATATTTCGTTGGCTCAAATGGTTGTGACGGTATCTATACGCCATAAGGGTGAGACACAAAGCGGCACCACCAATTGTCAGAGGTCATTCCATGGCGAGACCACGGCGTTTCTCATATCGATTTCGTGCTGTGGAGTGGGCTGAATCTAATTGGAGGGCATTAAAGTGGAATTCTTCTTATCTAAGGTGAGTCAACCAGATCATCGAAATGAACCATAGCAACCTGGCAACTCACAAACGGCCGTAGATGAACTCGGACGTAATGACATCCGTCAAGGCTATCCTGAGATGAAAAGACTCATTCTCATTCTTATTATTAGGTTAATCCAATGAAGGTGAACAACCCAAATGTATATACCCGCGCGAAGCTGGGGAAAAACAGTCTAGTTCGTTACTTAGCCCGCAGCCAACCAAATGAATGCCATTGTTTGCCATGGTAAAGTAAAGAAAATGTTTAGAGCATCGTGTTTTATTGGTCCCAACGGATCTTCAGTGAAGGAACTCCACGGCCGGTTCGGCATCTTAAGAATCATGATGAAGTCAGTGAGGATACGATGAGCATACAACCGCAATTTCCAGAGGAGCAAACGAGCGAAGGCGCCTTTACGCGCCAAGGTGATGCGTTCCTGGAATGGGTGACGGAAGACGGCAGTTCAGAATTCCCTGCGGCGCGTGGACGGTATCATCTGTATGTCTCTTGGGCATGTCCCTGGGCGCACCGCACGATTATTGTGCGAAAACTGAAGCGGCTGGAAGACGTGATTGGCATGACGGTTGTTGATCCCATTCGGGATGACCGGGGTTGGGCATTTCGAGACGGGCCGGGACATTCGACCGACCCCGTGAACGGGTTTCAGTTTCTGAGTGAGGCCTATCGTGCGAATGATCCTGCTTACCGTGGACGCGTGACCGTTCCCGTGTTGTGGGATAGGGAAACCCGGCGCATCGTGAGTAATTCCGATGACGATATTATGCGGATGTTGAATACGGCGTTTAATCAGTTCACCGACAGTGCGTTAGACCTTTATCCGGTTGATCTCCGGAAGGATATTGACCAACTGAATGACGATATTTATGAACAGGTGAATGATGGGGTCTACCGCGCGGGGTTTGCGACGTCTCAATCAGCCTACGAACAGGCGGTCCGGTATTTATTTAACGCACTGGATGTTTTGGATTCCCGTTTAAGTACTCAACGTTATCTTTTTGGCAAAACTCCAGTGGAGACAGATTGGCGGTTGTTTGTGACACTCATCAGATTCGACGCGGTGTATCACGGACATTTCAAATGTAATATCCGTCGCATTGTGGATTATCCCAATTTGTTTGGCTATCTCAAAGACCTCTATCAGTATGACGGCGTGGCGGAGACGGTGAATATTGATCACATCAAACGCCATTACTACATGACCCACGACGATATTAACCCCACACGTATCGTTCCCCTCGGACCCGACCAGGATTTTCGCTCCCCCCATGGCCGTGAACATTTGTAGGAAAACATCCGGCATCCGTGGTCATTGATAGTCGGTCTACCGGAATATTTGCTGCTCCGGCAAGCCATTTCGCGATTTCCAACGGCGCCAAAGTCTACTGCTCCTCCCATTCTCCCCATCTATTGCCTAAATACCTGAAAAATACAAGCGAAGTAGCTAGAATAGGGCCCACATTTCCATCCCGCACTTGTAGAAACTGGACAGGTAGAAGACAAACCGGGCACGGCATTTTGAATCTGGAGGAATCGTTATGACCTTAATCGCGCATAATACTGTCCTACTTCCCTTGTTCATGTATGGCACGGCATGGAAAGAAGGCGCCACCACCCACCTGGTGCAATTGGCCGTAGCTTCGGGGTTCACGGCCATCGACACGGCCAACCAGCTCATTCATTACCGGGAAGACCTGGTGGGTGAAGCTCTGCAGGCACTCGACAAGCAAGGGGTTAAGCGGGAGACCCTGTTCCTGCAAACGAAATTTACGCCAGTGAACGGACAGGACCATCGTACTCCCTATGATGCCTCCGCCGATCTCACCACCCAGGTCCAGCAGTCCTTTGCCAGCTCTCTGACCCACCTGCACACCGACTATGTCGATTCGTATGTGTTGCACGGTCCGTATTCACGATTCGGATTGGGAGAATCAGACCGGGAAGTGTGGGCGGCCATGGAGGAGGTCTATCAATCAGGGAAGACTAAAATGATTGGCATCAGCAATGTCACGGCCGGACAACTCACCCAACTGTGTGCGGAGGCGAGGATCAAACCGATGGTCGTGCAGAACCGGTGTTATGCCTCCCATGGATGGGATAGAGAAGTGAGGGAGATTTGCCAGGCTCATGGCATCATCTACCAGGGCTTTTCGCTCTTAACGGCCAACAGGGACGTATTGAGCGAACCCGACATACGGGCCATCGCGAAACGGTTAGGGACAAATCCCGCGCAAGTCGTCTTTCGCTTTGCCATGCAGGTCGGAATGCTTCCGTTGACCGGAACGACCAACCCACAACATATGAAAGAGGATCTCCAGGCTGAACAGTTGGCCCTATTGCCTGAAGAAATCGAACTGATTGACACGATCGCAGAATGACGCGACCACTCCTTCCTGAGAGGAGATATGAGGACCACCCCCTTCCTGGATTATCCTCACCAGAACATGACGTCTGACGGTTTGGGCATGTCGGAGTTAGGCCGCAGGCTTCAGAACTGCTTGTTGCCGCTACTCATCCTGATCATTGTTCTGCCATTCTCAGCCACACAAGCGGGCACGATACCCGAACTGATGCTGGCTGACATCTACCGGCAGGGTCTTGACCTCAGCCAATACCGGGTGAGTGAAAAACTTGACGGTATACGCGCTCGTTGGGATGGCACGCATCTGATTTCACGAGGCGGAAACGTGTTTGCCGCACCCGACTGGTTTACCAAAGGATTTCCGCCTGTTCCCTTGGATGGTGAGTTATGGATGGGGCGAGGCCGATATGAAGAGGTGTCGTCCATTGTCCTCACCCAACAACCCCATGATGGATGGCGAAGCATCCGCTTGATGGTTTTTGATCTCCCGGCACATGGCGGAACATTTGCCCAACGGGTGATCGAGATGAACCGCTTCAAGACCGAAAGCGCCTCCCCCTACCTGGGCATCATTGAACAACAGCGGGTCGGGAGCGAAGAAGACTTGTTGAAATTGTTGCACAGGGTGATTGATGAAGGTGGGGAGGGGTTGATGCTTCACCGGGAAACGGCGTTGTACGCCAGTGGCCGTAGTCAGGATTTGCTGAAGCTGAAATTATTTACTGATGCCGAGGCCACCGTCATTGGGTATCGGCCAGGCAAGGGTCAGTTTGACGGTCTGATTGGTTCACTCAAGGTGCGCACGGATGAAGGGGTCATCTTCTTTATCGGAAGCGGGCTCAGGCATGAGGAACGGCGTCGACCGCCACCGTTAGAGAGCCGGGTCACATTTCGTCACCAGGGATTAACCGAAAACGGCATCCCTCGATTTCCGGTCTTTCTACGTATCCGCGACGAAGAACCTCGTTAGCCAGCCTTTTTCAACAGTCCAACTCAGTAACCTTCCCGCTTCACACATACATTGCTTACCACCACGCCATCCCGCAGACACGTTCTTGCCAGCAGCTGGTGATGCCCAGGAGAATCGGTGACGGGGGCCAAGCCCAACTGTTGGCATCGCCGAATACTGTAAACCAGTGCCGCAGAGGTTTTAATCAATCCAAATCCATACTCAAAGTCGAGTACTTCATTTTCAGGCAGCCGCCTTCGGCTCATGGCTTGAAGGGTTTCGACGGTGTAGGGCGCAAACTCTCTCTTTGGCTGTTGGAATGCCGCCAAGAGCGCAGAATCAGTCGGGACAGTCATCCTGCCCTGGCTATCCTGGGAAAACGGCACTAACCCTCGCTGAAAACCTCGATCATTCCTCAAGGCCTCATGAAAGATCGATCGCCAAAGAGGATCGGCTAGATCCCGATTGACTGCAGTGGCGATCTCCGGACTTAGCTGACCACTGTCATCATATCCTTGTACAATTTTTCCACTCTCTAAAAAATTAGGATAGTAATCTCCCATCCGGTCTGGAAACCCCGTTGTCCCCATCAAGGGCGTCAACTGCAAGGCCATAAAATCCCGAAAATGGACATGGGAATAGTCCTTCAACAATTGATGGAGGGTCTGTTCATGACACAGGTGAAAGGGATAATACAGCGCATCCATGGAAGAAGAGTCTAGCAGACTTGTTTCCACGTGTGTGAGAGGGAGTGTTGAAACATCCCGCCCGAGATGGTTCCATGGCCCGTAAAAATTGAAAGGTAAGGAGAATCTCAGCGATTGAGAGGGCTTGCTTCCGAGGCCTTTTCCAGAAAGCTTTTAGACGGGTCAATACATCTATCTAAGACAAAAAAACAGGGGTCATGTGTGAGAAATTCTTTTGGATGTTGATGCTTGAATGGGGGAATCCTCGTTATACTCGTTGTGCTCACAACCAGAAATTCATTGCATAGACGTTTACGCTGACCCTGTAGGGAAGGATGAGGGAAACCAACGCCTTGGGTCATAGGCTGAAGCCAACTCAGACGAGTGAATGCCGAACGCCACCGTGCCAGGACCAGGCAAAGATCTCATTACAAACAACGTTTCAAGCTATTTATGGGCCTCGACATCAGCCATAAGCGTCGAATGGTCTATTCCAGTTCGTTTATCATATTCCTCTTTGCTCGCCTTTGAAAAAATTGTCTACCTCTAAATGGAGCCCGGTAGATGCGTCAGTTTGATTTGAGATACCTCAAGAATTTTTGGGACATCGCAAAACTCTATTGGATCAGTAACGAGAAGTGGACTGGGTACACATTCCTTGTGCTCATTCTTGCGTTGTTAGCGATTTATACTCCTATAGGAGTGGAATTAAACACGCAGCAAGGGAACTTAATTTCTGCGTTATCGTCACAAGATGTCGAACGATTCTGGAAAACGGTCGGTATTTTTCTCTTCACGATGTGTGTGTATGTCCCTCTGTTTGCGGGGTTCAACTATGTTTCCAGCCTTTTGGGACTTTCCTGGCGTCGATGGTTAACGCATTATTTCCTGGACAAGTATTTTCACAATCGCGCGTATTACGAGATTGGCAGCTTTCATACCAATATCGACAACCCCGATCAACGCATTGCAGAGGATATTCGAGCCTTTACCCAGTATTCGATGGGGATTTTCATCATCGTGCTCTTTGCGAGTTTTCAAGTGGTGGCGTTCAGTCAGGTGCTCTGGACCATTTCGCCGACACTGGTGGTGTTTCTACTATTTTATGCCATCGTCGGGACCATGATCACGATCCTGGGTTTTGGGGGCGTGTTAGTGAGGCTGAATTTTGCCCAAATCAAGAAAGAAGCAAACTTTCGTTTTGGTCTCGCTCGCATTCGAGAACATGCAGAATCCATAGCGTTTTATCGAGGCGAACAGCAGGAATCCAACAAAACCAAATCTTTCTTTGAGGACCTGTTTACGACTCTGCGCAGTCTCATTTTGTGGCGGGACATGTTTTTAGGTTTGTATACCAATACGTTTAAACTCCTACCGCTCATTTTGCCGGCGGTGATTGTCGGACCACGAGTTTTGGCGGGAGAATTTGAAGTGGGAAAAGTGAGTGAAGCCATCGGGGCCTTTACCGCCGTCTTTTATTCTCTCAACCTGATCGTGGATAAATTCGATTGGCTCACCAATTTCGCAGCAGGGATTAATCGATTATCGGTCTTTCATGAATATCTGGAAAACGCAGACCACCACCTCAATCATCGACAGCCGGACCAGTCGACGATTGAGACCATTGAGAATGGTCGATTCGCCCTTGTGCGGTTGACGCTGCAAACCCCTGATTATCAAAGGACCTTGTTGCGGGATCTCTCTGTTGAACTCCATAACGGTGATGGACTCTTAATCGTCGGAGTCAGCGGTTGCGGAAAAAGCTCTCTTCTCAGAGCCATCGCAGGATTATGGGATTCGGGGCAAGGCGTCATCATCCGTCCAAAATTAGAACGCATGTTATTTCTTCCTCAGAGGCCGTATATGATTCTCGGGACGTTGCGGGAACAACTCATGTATCCCAATGTTGACCTGGATACGAGCCATGAGGAATTAGAGCAGGTGCTCAAGAAAGTCAATCTGCCAGAATTGGCAGAACGATTTGAAGGCTTTGACCGTGTCCATGATTGGAGTGATGTCCTTTCGTTGGGAGAGCAGCAGAGGGTGGCGTTTGCCAGGGTATTTCTGACAAAGCCGGATTACGTGATCTTAGACGAAGCCACGAGTGCCTTAGATCTGAAAAATGAAGAGCACCTGTATCATCATCTCGTTGAAACCTCTACCACGTTTATCAGTGTAGGACACCGGCCAACCCTGAAATCCTATCATGCATTACTTCTGGAGTTATTCGAAGGTGAAACCTGGACATTACAGACCTTGGAACACCGGTAAGTGAGGTGAAGTGACTGGATCCTGCGACGTGTGAATGACGAATGGCCTATCAAGCAGCCACGTGGGCTGCAAACAGATCGTGAGAATAGGACCTTCAGGAAAGATAACTTTTTGTAGCCCGGGTTGTGAGGCATTTCCCAACTCGAAGTGCCAGGCATTCTTGGAGGGGCCTGGATTCCTCAGCTGGATTCATCAAACGACAAGGTGTCGGCTTATTGTTTTTTCCTAATTTCACGACATCGGTGAAGAACGTCATGCTGGAGGTGTCCCAGCGTTAGACTTCAACGCGAGAGCTGGCGGGACACCCCTAGGCACATACGCCACAACCCCTGTGGTGTGTTTTGCCTAACCGTGCGTTATCATCCGCCCACATGAGCCTGGAGAATTTTAGAACCGGCTATCTTCGGATCCGACGGAGCCAACTCCAAAGCCTTTTTGAAATGTTTTGTGGCGTCACCATGGTTTCCCAATTTATCCAGCGCCAAGGCAAGATTGTAATGGGCTTCCGCAAGGTCCGCATTGGCGGCTATGGCTTTCATGAAATGTTCTTTGGCCACATCCCAGTGCTCTTGTTGGAAATGGTTAACCCCTTCATCATTTTCTTTTGCACCCTCCGCCCCGACAGTTGCCATGAGAGCGCCTTCGGCCTGTGGGGTTTCGGTCATGCCCGGAGCTTCGGCCGTCGGCATTGGCGTACTTTCCGCTTTGGGCTCCGGTTTCGTTTCTTTCCCGTATTCGCCGGAATCGCATCCACTCCATACGAACATCATGAGGAAAAGTAATCCGAGACCGAAAGATCGCTGATTCATAGTGTCCTCCTTGATTGAAGGGTGAACAACGATACGATATACCGTTGTGAACTCCCTGAATAGAATACACTCACGATTTGGGCTGAGCAATGTCAATAGCAGCCAAAATGCCCGGCACCATTGTCGTCACGCCGCAAAGACGCATGGATAAAATAAAGTCCAGTTCGCGCGAAGGTGTTTTCCAAAAATATTGCCCAGATGTCGGTGAATAATTTCCCCTTACGATCCGGGCCAATCTTCTCAGACAAACAGGCGTACAATTGCGAGATCCTTGTATCCCTTCCCAGATTAACTAAAAGGCCGGACGGTTTGAAGCGAGAATTCTGTGGTTATGTTTTTCCTCAGGTCAATTACCCTGATGGGATTCCGTGTGTTTCTCATTATCTCCCCTTTCATCCTAGTTCCTCCCCTGATCTTTTCTATCGAAATTTATCCCATTCCCTATGTGCATTTTCCCAAAATTTTATCAGCCTACTTGACTACTGGAATTTTGAAATTATTTTATAAGTAACATCGATGAATGTTTCACCTTCGAGGGCTTCCTAACCAATCAACAAAGATCTGGAGGGATTTCTCGACGTTCAATGAGGAGGGAATGACTATGCTTATTCGAAGATTAGAAAATTGGCCGTTTGAAGGTTTGTCGGGTGGAGCCTCAGAATTGGATCGGCTACGGCGAGATCTTGGTCGCTTGTTCAATGGACTACCCAGGGTGAATGGGTGGGATACTCCGGCAGGAGTCTTTCCGCTCTTGAATGTGTCACAGGACAGCGAGAATGTCTATGTTCGCTCCGAAGTCCCAGGAATCACACTCGATCAACTAGATGTTTCGGTGACGGGCCGAAGTCTCACTGTAACCGGTGAGCGGGCGATTCCTGATGAACAATCCAATGTGCGATATCATCGTAAAGAGCGGGAAGCCGGGAAATTCCGGCGACAGTTAACGTTACCCACGGATGTGGACAATGAACGAGTGCAAGCAAAATATCAACACGGCATTTTGATGGTTGTCTTGCCTAAATCAGAAAAGGCTAAACCTAAAAAAATCGCCATTAGCGGGTAAAGATTGACATGAAGGGAAATGAAGGTGAGAGATGGGGGCAGCCCCATTAAATACCAAAGGAGGATGAACACATGGCAACACAGACGCAGGACATACAAGTGCGGGATAAACGGGAAGTAAAATCGGATGCGGAACAAACGATCCCTGGTCGAGTGTTTTCACCCAATGTTGACATATTTGAAGACGATCAGGCCCTGACAATTGTGGCGGATATGCCCGGGGTGCCATCCGAAAATGTCTCAATTGATCTTCGGAACGATGTACTTTCCTTGAGCGGTGTGCCGTCAGTCTCTGTTACGGAGAAAGAGGAGTATGTATTGCAAGAGTATGACACCGGGAAATATTTCCGACAATTTACTCTTTCTGAAGTGATTGATCAGGAACATATTGAAGCCAAACTGAATAATGGAGTATTGCGAGTGACTCTGCCAAAAGTGGGGCCTGCCAAACCTCGCAAGATTGAAATCACGGAAGGATAACCAGATCTCAACATTGGAGGGGAGCCGTTCAATGAGGCGGCTCCCTTTTTTTGCGTGGGTGATCGCTCGTTGGTGATCGACCATTTTGATCCCACTGATACCCTGATAGGAAGACCGCCTCAGTACAGAAGGGTCTGCAAGAAGACTGAAGCCCATGAGTGAACCACTGGAGAGTCTGGTGTCCCCTATTCCTCCTTCATGGTCATCTTGAATTAGTAGTGAGAGAGAGTGAGTCCGCTTTGTCCCATTCCATCGTGAGCGACGATATAGACCGCATCTCCATCGTAGACTTTAGTCTCTTCACTGGCAATTCGCTTATTCACGGTCACCATGACTTTTTTTTCTTTTAACAGCTGGAAGATCTCTCGAAGCGGCTTGCCTTGTTTCCTGATCAGTTGCTTAACTGTAATGGAGTCAGCAATCTCGCATCCGAGCGCTCGCTCTCCATCAATTGTTTGTAAATCACCCATTAACGTAATCGTGACCATAATGTCCTTTTGTTCATCATCAATAATGCTCCTCGTGTATTTGAGGAATCGTGAAAATCTTTCGTTCAACGTTTGTACTTGAATATCCCCGCCCTAAGGCAAAGTCGCGATAATTCGGACCGGAGCTCCTGTGCCGCCTTGTATCTTCATAGGGAGGGCCGTCATTCGAGCCCCTCTAGGTGGTAACAGTCCGAGATGCGCCACATTCTCCAACGCATAGCGATTTGCTCGACCAAGAATTTGATGAACTGGAAAATCACGTGATTGACCAGGATCAATGCTGGCTGTATCTATGCCAATTCCTAAAATCTCCCGTTTGTGGAGCAAAAATGTTATGGCATCGGCAGAGAACCCCGGGAAATGGAGGGTCATGGGATCTTCCGGGGTGGAGCTGCCAAGATATCGGGATTTATCAGGCCAATATTGTCCAAACCCGGTGAAGAGCAAGACGACCGCTTTGGGCGGGATTGGCCCGTATGAGGATTCCCATTGGGTGATATCGTCAACCTGTAGAGTATAATCCGGATTCGAGTCCACCTGCGATCGAATATCCAACACAATAGCCTCACCTGTTAAATGGGCGAGGGGAATTTCATCCACGCTCCATCCGGATTCCGCAAAATGGATAGGGGCATCGAGATGGGTGCCGCCATGTTCTGAGGCTGAGTAAACCGCTGATGCATACCAGTATCCTTTTTGAGTGGGACCCCAACTTGTTTTCTTCCAATGAAAGGGCTCATTCGTTGGCCAATAGACGGTGTGTTCATCAAAGGGATATGTCAGATCTATGATAGTTCCAGGGTAGGAAGGGTTCGTGGCGCATCCTCCTAAGGCGAGGGCTGTTAGAATAACCCTAGTCCAGCAGGGCCAGGAACATGTGGGGCTCAGGGGGGATGTCGTCGTCAGCATCGGGAAAATCCTAACAAGTTAAGAAAGGGCGCAGCAATGATCAAGAGCTATAATAAGCATCCCAACCGTTGGTAAAATAGGCCGCTCACGACATATGTGGAATCCTTTCTGTAAACATGGTACAAAATCCTATTCACCCCAAAAGGCCATTCACACCCATGTATAAAATTATTACGATTCTGTTTCTCTTAGCCGTCCTGTTCTTTATGGTTCGCCGAGCGGCCCGTGAATGGAGTCAGCCCAAACTTGACCCGACCACTCCAGGGAAAGATGTCATGATTCAAGATCCCGTCTGTAAAGTATATGTGGCTGCCGGCACGGCGATTGTGCAGGAGCTAAAGGGAAAGAATTATTATTTCTGTAGCCAGGATTGCGCCCGACATTTCAAGCCTGAGGATGTCACGTAGAGAAGGTATTCAAACACTGATTGTAATGAGGAACGGCAAGCGAATTAGGTCAAGGCTCCCCCACAAGAGGAGCCGGAACCTGCCGTACACCCCAAGCAATGGGGGCCTACGACAATTGGACGGTGTTCCAAATCCATAAGATTGAACCGGCCTATCCAGGCCTGGGAATCCGGCTGGGCCGGCAGATCCAACATCTGATTGAAATCACAGTCATAGAGGCGCCCGTCCCACCCCACACTCAGCAGAGACCGACACATGAGCCCTTCAATGGCCAATGGATTAAAATTATTCAACAAGAGCGTGTAGTAATGTTCAAGTTGTCCTGCCTCGCTTAACTCATCCCAGAAACGACTGATCGGCATATTGGTAATCGTATAGAGCCGGTTAAACTGAATCCCATATCGCTGCCACAATTCCTCTTTAAAGTCTTGTTCTAGTTCCATTTGAGGCGGCGGAAGGACAGGGCCAAGCGGGTTGTAGACCAGATCCAGCATGAGACCGGTTCCGTCTTTTCCATACCCTAAGCCATTGAGACTCTGCAGAGCGGTAATGCTCCGATTGAAGACGCCTTTTCCCCGTTGCTGATCGACATTGTCTGCTTCATAACAGGGGAGGGAGGCGACGATGTCGACACGATGGTCTGCGAGGAATTGGAAAAGGTGCGCTTTCCCCTTGACATAAAACACGGTCAAATTACAGCGGTCGATCACCTTTCGGTTTCGTACCCGACATTGCTCAACTAGATATTCGAAATAGGGGTTCATCTCAGGCGCCCCACCGGTAATATCCACCGTGCTGATTTGAGGGGTGCGGTCGAGAACGTCCAGGACCTGATCCATGGTGGCCTTGCTCATACTTTCCGTCCGTTGCGGACCGGCATCAACATGGCAATGGTGGCAGGTTTGGTTACAGACTTTCCCCACATTAATCTGAAGCGTGGAAATCGATTGAGCCTTGAGAGGAAGCGAATGATGGAGGGCCAACACTTGCTCGAACGAGGGAGCCATCTCAGAAGATTGGTCCGGGGTAACCATGGGGAGAGTTGAAATTTTCATCGTCGTGATGGCCTCAATTCCTCTCATACAGACAGGGTGACTTGCGGGTGAGTCTTAACAACATCCGATTGAGGTTCCGCAAATGACGGGCTCAGAGTCTACGCCTTCCCTAGATCGATTCATGGTCGCAAAATAGGGTTGATAGGTGGTGGTCTGTAGGACGTTGAATGTTTTAGAACAAATCTCTACAGGTTCACCGCATTGATACGTGTGGTCGTCGTCATCACACACGGCTAAGAACGGTCCGGTTAACACGGCAAACTGTCCTTCCCATACACAAGGAGCTTCTTCGGGATAGATAGCCAGCATTCTGGGATCTTGAGCCGTAAGGGCCACAGGTCGCTCAGCAATAATGAACCGGTCTTGATAAGGAGCCAACGCCAATAATGCAGCCGTCCGTTCATCGATTTGCTGAGGGTTGCCTCGGTGAAACGTCGTACCCAGCTCATCGACCACTTGAGAAAATGGACCGGTGAGGGTCGCGAAGTCCGAAGAAGGCGCCGTCGATGTTGAGGCCAGTTTATACCCGGTGAGCGTCACAGAGAGGAACTGAATGCCATCAATCACCCTCCATGAAATACTATTAACCTGGTGAAGCCCTTTGAACCCGGCGTCTCGAAGCCCACCCCAATAGTCTTTGATGGTGAGGGCGCCTGACAAGCAATCGCCCCACTTGGCCTTATCATATATTAAGTAATTGGGAATAGGTTGGTCAGCGACAATATCGGAAATGGTGAACCGTCCACCAGATCGGAGCACACGAAACATTTCCTGAAAGACTTTCCCTTTGTCCGGCGCGAGATTGATGACACAATTCGAAACAATGAGATCCACCTGGTCGTCTTCCACCGGCATGGCGTCGGCAAAGCCTTTTCGAAAATCCACATTCGGCTCGGGATACCCCAGGTTCTTGGCAACCGTTGGGGCGTGCGTACGGGCCAACGCCAACATTTCATCAGTCATATCGATCCCAATGACTCGGCCTTGGGGCCCTACTTTCCGAGAAGCTTCAAAGCAGTCGATCCCGCCTCCGGAGCCAATGTCTAAGACCACTTCCCCTGATTTGACGGTTGAAAGGCCAACGGGGGTTCCGCAGCCATAGGACACCTTCAATACGGGTTCTGGAATAAACTGTCCCAAGTCCTCATGGTTATACCCGGTCGGGCAACACAGCTGTTCACCGTTGGTCACCGCTTTGGCGTACCGTTGGCTGACAGTTTGTGTGATAGAATGATTTTGCTCTTCTGTTTCATTGGCCATAGTACCCTCATGGAAATTTGAGAAACTCGGTTTATTCCTGGCACCCTCTCATCTTTAGACAAAGGATGACAACTAGGTGACACTCTGCTCATTCTGTCTGGACATGTCGAGAAATGTTACACATTTTAACCACAAAAGAGAACACAGCATTAAGTCAGGAAGCCTAACGGCTGAAAAAATCCCTCTCCCTTGAGAAGAGCAAATCAGATAAGAGAGAATAGCTGAAGGCAAGGACCTCCACCTTAACTCTAATTTGGTTCAAGAGGGAGGAATACCTCCTTCGTATTTACAAACAAATCGAGCGTAGGTGCTGCGGAACAGACTTTGCTTTCCTGAAATATCATCACGAATGTGTTCGGGACGCGTAAAAAATAGCGAGAATGGGAATTAACTTCATGGCCCTTGTTCCTTGCCCAGAATGTCATAAAGAAGTCTCGACCGAAGCTCGGGCCTGTCCTCAATGCGCTTTCCCTTCTCCTGGGAAACACGCCTTGGAAGAGGAACGTGCAGCCGGACTACATACCTGTCCACAATGTCACGGTCTGGTCTCGCCGGATGCCCACACATGCCCATATTGCCGCGTGTCCCTAAAAGGAGGACAGGCGCAGCAGGAAGACAATGGCGAATCAATCCAGGAAACGCTGGTGTGTCCGCACTGTCGAGCATCCTATATCCATACCAGGAAAGTTCCCCAACCTGTGAAGGCAGGCCCAAAGTCACCTGGTATGACACCCTCAGTCATACCAGGGAAAAGGTTAGCCACAAAAGGCCCGCGAGACAGTCATGTGGAACCTCTCCGAAATACCACAGCACTCTTAGGGCCTCGACGACCCTCTGCATTGTGGCAAGACCCATCGGGGTCCCAAAAAGTCGCTCCCCCCCGTTATCCTCGTAACAAAAGAAATTCGATCCTCATAGGTCTGATCCTCTTGGTGATTGTGGCCATATCCGTGGTGTTCGGGGCCATTTGGCAACTGAATGGACTCAATCCCCTAGAAACCATCCTCTCCTGGCGAATGTAACTCCTCCAAATTTCCCTTTTCGCCATACACCCTCAATATTCTCATCCTCAACTCACATTCTCTCCTTTCTAAGAAGTTTTCGTAGAAACACGGGAAAAGAGATGGTGCCTGTCAATCGGAGAAGGTAGCAGAAGGCGCAAACAATACGTCCGGCGATTATCCGCCAGGAAGAAGAGAAGCAGCCGCGGTGGGTCCGGCGATATTGGAGAACATGAGAGTGGCACTGACGGCCCAATCGATAAACGGTCCGGGGTACACACCCAACAACACGGTTCCGGCAATCCCAACGTACACCGCGACTTTGATGGGCATGGACGCAGGAATTGGCGAAGAATCAGTGGGTTCGTTGATGTACATCTTTTTGACGACAATCAGATAGTAGTACATGGAGATGACGATGTTGATGAGTCCGACAATCAGAAGGGTGTACAACTCCTCTTTCATTGCGGCAATAAATAAATAGATTTTTCCGATAAATCCCGCAAGCGGAGGAACTCCAGCCAGCGACAACAGGAAGAGCAACATGGCCGCCGCTAAAAATGGGGAACGTCGATTCAGACCATTATAATCTTCAATTTCGTCGCTTTTCAGGACTCGACTCACGGCAATGATGACCGCGAAAGCTCCCAAATTCGCAAAAAGATAGGTCAGGAGAAAAAACATGATCGCATCGCTGCCTTGTTTCGTCCCTGCGGCTAATCCGATCATGATATTTCCGATTTGTGCAATGCCGGAATAGGCCAAAAGCCGTTTAATATTCTTTTGGGCAATGGCCACGATATTGCCGTAGGTCATGGAGAATATGGATGCGACGACAAATAACAACACCCACATTGGCTTGAATGAAGCCAGGGACACGTAAAACATCCGGATAAGGATAGCCAATGCTGCGGCCTTCGGTGCAATGGAGAGGAAGGCCGTAACGGGAGTCGGCGCGCCTTGGTAGGTGTCAGGAATCCAGGCGTGAAAAGGGACTGCCCCGATCTTGAATCCCAGGGCGGCAAAAATCAAAATGTAGCCAATCGCCAATCCATAACTTCCAGAGGTGCCGGTCATTTCAGAAAAAATCAAGGTCCCCGTTTCGCCATAGACCAAACTGATGCCATAGGCCAATAACCCGGCTGCAAACACCCCTAAAATAAAGAACTTGAGGCCGGCTTCCGATGAGCGCTGGTCATCTCTGAGATAGGCCACCAGCACATAAAATCCAAATGTTGAAAATTCCAGGGTGACAAAGACGGAGAGCAAATCATTCGACGAAGCCATGAACATCATGCCGAGGGCCGACATCACGACCATGACATAATACTCACCCCGGAAGAACCTAAAGTCCTGCACATAATCAATTGACATAAACAGGACAAGGGTGGTGGCCCCCACAATCATGAGCTTAAAGAAGATGGCCATTCGATCCAGCACGAACATGTTTTTAAACAAGGCCCCTGTGGTACCGGCTTGGTCAAATCCCAACAGGATCAAACCGGTCACCGCCAACCCCGCAATACTCAGGTAGGCCAATTGTTGGTGCGTCATTCGCTTCAGCGAAAAGTCCAGTGACAGGATGAGGCACAACCAGAGTGTGAGAAAGATCTCAGGCAGAAGCAGGAGAAGATCAGCGGCGGAAAGAGCAAGTTGAAAGGTCATTGCAAAATATTCAGACAGTAATCAGAAGGTTCAATCTGGTATCGTTTAGGGTAAAAGGCCTTGGGTGTTTTGGGTAATGAGCGGAGTGACATGGTTAATCCGGTCAATCATGGGTTCAACCGTTGACCGTACCACTTCATAAAAATGCCCAGGGAAAATCCCAAGGGTAATGCTACACACAATTAAAAGAAGCAAGGGCATGCGATCCACCCAATGTCTGGCGTCGGTGGCATGGGCATGTTCAGGATCTAATTTACCGTAAAACAGCCCTCGCATCATTTTGAACATATACGCAAGGGTCAGGACGATGCCAAGCACCGCCACGACCACTTGGAAGGGATATTTATCCCAACTCCCCACAATAATCATAATTTCAGCAATGAAATTGATCGTGCCCGGCATGCCGATCGAGGCCATACAGCCGACAATAAAGGCACCGGCAATAAACGGCATCTTTTCAACGAGACCGCCCAAAGATGGAATGTCTCGTGAATGGGTTTGGTCATACACCCAGCCAGCCATGGCAAATAACATACTGGTCGCCAGGGCATGGGCAAACATATAAATGACAGCTCCGGATAGACTGATGTAGCTCAATGCAGCCATGCCCAGGAAGATATAACCCATGTGGCTCGAACTGGAATAGCCGATCACATATTTCGTATCTTTAGCGAAGTAGGACACCAATCCGCCATAGATGATAGAGAAAATACAGAGGACGGCTGCCACCCACATCCACTCACGCGTAGAGTCAGGCAGAATTTCAAAGGCCACGCGAATAATGGAAAAATGCCCGAGCTTCATTAAGACACCGGCATGGAGCATGCTGGTGGCTGCGGGGGCGGCAGCATGGCCGACAGGTGACCAGGAATGCAAGGGCCATATCGGGGCGATCGAGGCGAAACCAAAAAAGATCAGAAACCAAATTAACGTGGCGACGTTGTCAGAAAAATGAGCCTGTTCACGCAGCACGACAATGTCAAAGGTGTGGAGACCGGAGAGATGGTAAATGAGCAGGATCCCCATTAAGGCTACCACCGCGCCCGCAGACAGGAACAGGGTCAGCTTCATGGCTGCATATTCTTTGCTGTTGGATCCAAAGTTGAAAATAAATCCGATGGAATCCCGAAGCTTTCGCTCTTCGGGGTCGGTCATGGAGAGGTAGCCTTTAGTATGGCTTCCCCACACGCCCAGTAATAAATACATGGGCAACACCGACATTTCATAAAAGAAATAGAGGAAAAAGAGATCCAGCGACATGAAGACCCCAATGGTCGCGGCAGCCAAGATCAAGAGGAACATATAGAACTCTTTCGTCCGGTCCTTGATGTGCCACGAGACAAAGATGCCCGCAAATAACAAGATTGCGGAGGCAAAGACCAAGGGGCCGCCGATCCCATCCACCCCCAGGTAAAAGGCAATGCCTAATTCCTCAGACCAGACATACCGTTGGACAAATTGAAATCCACCCTTCGTCGTGTCGTAGGCTAAGAAAATATAGAAGGAGGCCAGAAGGGAAATACCGGCAGAAATCGCTGCCGTCATTCGCACCAGGATGGCTTCTTGCCGAGGAACGAACATCAAGGCAATCGCGCCGAAGAACGGAGCAAAGAGAATAATCAGTAAGGAATATTCACCCATGGTATTTAGTTCCTGGTGACCTCAGCGGATAAAAGAGAATCCCCATGGTGAGCCGTCGCCATTCCAGGATGTAACCGATCGACCACTTCCTGCACCGATCCATTGACCATCCGCAAGAACGGAGAAGGATAAATCCCGATCCAAAAAATCATGATCGACAACGCCATGCCAATGGCCCATTCCCGACTATTTAAATCTTTAATGGCCGCAGGGATGCTTTGTTTCAGTGGGCCGAAGATGGCCCGCTCATAAAACCACAAGAAGTAAGCTGCCGCGAAAATGACCCCGGTCACCGCAATGGCTCCATAGAACCACCAGGCTTGAAACACGCCCAATAAAATCAGGAATTCCCCTATAAACCCGTTGGTTCCCGGCAACCCGATAGAGGCCATGCCGATGATCAACATAAAGGTCGCCAGCAGCGGCATTTTTTTCGCCAACCCACTGCATTGTCGTACGTCAATATGGCCCAGGCGTTCGTAAATAAAGCCGGCGAGGAAAAATAACCCCGCCGTGCTAAATCCCAGGTTAATCATAGTAATCAGACTGCCTTGTATCCCTTGAAAATTCAGGGCAAACATCCCGATGACAACAAACCCTAGATGACTAATGCTGCTAAACACGAGCAGCCGCCGAAAGTCCGGTTGAACGATCGCGACAATCGCTCCATACACAATAGCGGCCAGACCCAGGGTCATGAGGATAGCGACTACCGTCGCGTGCTGAGAGGCATCGGGGAGCAAAGGGAACGAAAAACGAAGGAAACCATATGTGCCCAATTTAATCCCGGCCAACATGACAGACATGGGTATCGGCCCTTGAACCAGGGCATCGGGTAACCAGGAATGAAAGGGAAATATCGGAGCTTTAAAGGCCAGCCCCATAAAGATCAACCAAAAGATCAGCAGTTGTTGGCTGAGAGGAATCTGAACAGCAAGCAAGTCGAGTAAATCAAAGCTATAGACCTGCTTCGCTTCAAAATAGTTCAAACTCAGAAGACAAAAGCCGACGAGCATGAATACGCTTCCCAGGAGGGTATAGAGCACGTACTTCAAAGCTGCATATTGGCGTTGCTCTCCAGGGCCCCAGAGTTTAATCAGGAAATAACTGGGGATGAGCATGAGTTCCCAAAACACAAAAAAGAGGATCATATCGATTGAGACGAAGATCCCCATCATCGTGGCTTCCATTCCTAACAGGCACATGTAAAACGCTTTGGGACGAACATGAACAGTATCCCAGGCGTAGAGAACCAGAAGCAGGATGAGGAAAGCGGTCAGGCCTACGAACAGGACGCTGATCCCGTCCACCGCCAGGTGATAACTAATACCTAAGAAGGGAATCCATTCATGACGTTCGGCAAACTGCATGGCCGCCGTCTCGGGCACGAATCGCCATAACATGAGCGACGCCACGACCATTTCCAGGCTCGCGATCCCTAGCACACTCTTCCGGATCAGGTCTTGATCCTTCAAAACCCAGATGACCAGCGCCCCGAGAAAGGGAAAGAAGGTTAGAAAGGTCAGAATGGGGAAACCGAATTGTAGTTCTTCTTGCATGATAGTCAGTTACCGAATGGACATGTCCGCGGCAGACGATCCAATAAACCACACCAGGACCAGATGAATGAGCAGGGCCAGTCCAATAACAATAATGGCGGCATAATGATGGACCATGCCGCTTTGCAGTTTTCGCCACGACCACGAGAGAAGGTGATTGGAATATCCCACCACATTCAGTCCGGCGTAGATCACATGCTTTTCAGTCCAGGTAATGGCTGCTGCGCTGATATCGGTTCCTTTGCCAATGCCTACAACAAATCGGTCCAGAACCTGGCGATCAAACCAATCCCATAGCAACCCCAACTTTTTACAGGGTTCCACAATTAAGAAGTCATAGATCTCATCAACATAATATTTATTCAGGATGGTGGTGTAGACTTGTGGCGATTTTGCGGCCCATTCGTTGGCCATCTGAGGACGAATGGCATACATGTAATGCGCTAAACCCCACCCACCCAATGCGATAGCAATGGCCACACCCATCAGGCCCAACAACATTCCCCATTCCACTTCATGGGCCTCGGCACCAAGTGGAGTCGCCACCTCATGTAAAAATCCATGGAACCAGCCATGTTCGGGCGGTACGCCAAGGAAGCCTCCCAAAAGGGCCAAGCCCGCTAAAATCATGAGTGGAATGGTCATCACAGATGGGGATTCGTGAATATGGTGGGCCACATGAGGATCGACTCGAGAGGACCCGTAGAACGTGAGATACGTAAGCCTAAACATATAAAAACTGGTCAGGAACGCTCCGACAGCGGCCAGAAGATACAGGTGATAATAGCCGTGCACGAAGGCATGAGCCATAATTTCATCTTTACTCCAAAATCCCGCAAGGGGAGGAATTCCGGCAATGGCAAGAGTCCCGATCAGAAACACCCTGTAGGTCGTCGGAATCTTGTCATGCAGTCCGCCCATCTTCCGGATATCTTGTTCCCCACCCAACGCATGAATCACCGAACCAGCCGACAAGAAAAGAAGGGCTTTGAAAAACGCATGGGTCATCAAGTGAAAGATCGCGGCGGTATAGGCTCCAACCCCACAGGCCAAGAACATATAGCCCAACTGACTGACGGTAGAATAGGCCAACACTCGCTTAATATCGTTTTGAACCAGTCCAATAGTGGCGGCAAACAGCGCGGTGATGCCTCCAATAATGCCCACGGTGGCTAGAGCCATTGGAGCCATGTCAAAGATCGCATGGTTTCTCACCACCATATAGACGCCAGCGGTGACCATGGTGGCCGCATGGATAAGCGCACTAACCGGAGTTGGGCCTTCCATCGCATCAGGCAACCAGGTGTACAACGGCAATTGTGCCGACTTGCCAATGGCGCCGACTAACAAACAGAGGGCGATAGCGGTGGCCATTTCAGTTGAAAGGGTCGCGGCTTGGGCCATAACCGCCGTGTAATCGAGTGTGCCGAAATGGGAAAAGATCAGGAATATCGCCAGCAAAAAGCCGGCGTCGCCAATCCGGTTCACGACAAATGCTTTGGTCGCTGCCTTCCCCGCCGAGACTTTTTCATAGTAGTACCCGATCAACAGGTAGGAGCAGAGACCCACGCCCTCCCATCCAATGAACAACACCACATAATTGTTTCCCATGACGAGCAACAGCATGGAAACCATGAAGAGGTTCATGTAAGTGAAAAACCGGGTAAATCCCTCTTCCCCATGCATATAGCCCACGGAATAGACGTGGATCAGGAGCCCCACTCCGGTCACCACTAACAGCATGATGACGGTCAGCGGATCGATGAGAAAGGCAAGATTAATGGAGAGATCGCCTCCGAAAATCCAGGAGTAGGCGATGACTTCGCGCGGTTCAGGGTTTTTGAGAATCGAAGCAAAGACGCCAAGCACACAGAGAAACGACAGACCGACAGAGCCGAAGGCCAGGCGCCCTGCCAGATCATGGGAGTAGCGAGAGCCCGCAAGCCCGTTGACCAACACGGCCAGCAGAGGGAAAAGAGGAATCAGGAGAACGAGTAGATCGAACACGTTACCACTTCAAAATATTAATTTGATCGACGTTCGTGGCCATTTTGCCGCGAAAGACCACAATGATAATCGCTAATCCGACAGCGGCTTCCGCTGCGGCCACCGCAATGATAAAGAGTGCCGCCATTTGCCCTGACATGGAATGAAGGTAATGAGAAAAGGCCACCAAATTGATATTGGCGGCGTTCAGCATAATCTCCACGGACATCAGCACGACAATGAAATTCCGCCGGATCAGGACGCCGACGAGTCCGGTCATAAACAAAATAGCGCTGAGTGCCACATAGGCAGAAAGAGGAATCATGGTTACCGGGATTTAGGGCATGGAAGAAGTGACGGGTTCTTCTTGTGGGTCAGTCTTGACCGGTGTTTTAGCAAGGACGATCGCACCAATCACCGCCCCTAACAGGAAAATCCCAATCACTTCAAAGAGCAATAAATAATCACTAAACATCGTGATCCCAATGGCATGGCTGGGCCCCGTTTGCAGGATGAGGTCTGGGGTCGCCGTCCCAATCATACCGCCATAGGGAGACTGCAACAGGAGAATCAGAAGTTCTCCAAAAATTCCGGTTCCGGCAAACACCAAAAAGGCATATTTTTTATGGAGATGCTGTTCCTCCGTTTTTAAATTCATCAACATCAAGACGAACAGATACAAAATAAGAATAGCTCCGGCATACACAATGATTTGCACCGCAAAAAGAAATTCCGCATTCAGCAGGACGAACAGGCCCGCTACATGGAGCAGGAGCGTCAGCAGGGCCAGTGCGCAGTGCACGGCATTCCGCAACGCCACGGTCAAAACCCCTGCCACGACACTCACCGTGGCAAAATATGCAAAAAGAAGCCACATCATGATGAAACTACGGTTCCTGGGTGCTTTTTATCGAGACAGGGAAATGGTAGCGGTAGGCGCGGCCCTCCTCCCCTTCCTTCTCTTGGTTATGAGCATAGAGATATTTTTTGGCATCATCTATATGACGCTCTCCAATTTGGTAGAGCCGCGCCTTGTCAAAGAGGAGGGTCCGCTTATCATGGGTCGAAAATTCATAGACCTTGGTCATCGCCAACGCATTCACGGGACAGGCTTCAACGCAGTATCCACAAAACACGCACTTGGTAATATCGATATAAAACTCAGTGGCATAGCGTTGGAGCGGGAGAGTTTTGTCTTCTTCGCTGATGACCTTAATGCAATGGGACGGACAAGCCACCTCGCACAAATCACAGCCTACACAGCGTTCTGTGCCGTCTTCATACCGTAACAAGCAGAGTGCACCGCGGTGGGCATCAGGAATCGTTCGTTTCTCCCGTGGGTACTGGAAGGTGATGGGGCGATGCAGCATATGCTTAAAGGTCACCTTCATGGCATTCCAGATTTCTCTGAAGAGCACGGCGTCGAAAAACTTTTTTGTCGCGGTAGGATTACTCATTGTCGGATGACTGGTCTTTCTGATCACACCTTTTCAATAGAGACATCGGTCAACTTGAAATAGGGAACTCCTGTGACAGGATCCACCTGAAGGGGCATCAGATCTTTCACGGGAGGGTCGTTGAAATGTTCAGGAACCGCGCAGGTGCCCGGCATCAACGACATGTCCTCCTCCACTCCCATCTCCACTGTGCCCTGATCTGAGGTGATACGCACCCGGACATGAGCACTGAGTCCAAGATTTTTGAAGTCTTCAGCGCTCATTCGAAGACGTGACATATTTGGTGAAATTTCCATCAGGCCGGAGGCCTGGGTGGAAAGTTTTCCTGAATGATAGATTAATTGAATCATGCGGAGGGCAAAAGGCCGTTGAGTCGCGCTCTTCGTGATCACGGAGTACCGCGAAGACGCTTCCCGGGGCAAGACCTTCGAAAAGTACTCAGAAAGGTGTGGAGCCACGTGAGGCACCTTCCCCAGGTTGTAATAACCCGGAAGAACTTTTCGGATTTCATTTTGAATATCCTGGGTGGTTTCGTATTCCATGGGGGAGCCCAACCCGTTAGCCATTCCGACCATAATGTGCCAATCCAACGTGCTTTCGCCAAGAGAATCCAGGGCCGGACGGAGAAATTGGACCTTCCCTTCTTGATTGGTCACCGTGCCGTCTTTTTCCGCGAACGTCGAAGCAGGAAAGACTACATGAGCCATTTTGGCGGTTTCCGTTAAGAAGGGGTCCTGGCAAATGAGGACTTCCAACTTAGCCAATGCGCTTGTGACCTCATAGGAGGCGGGAAGCGTCTCTAATGGATTTTCGCCTACCAGATATAAGGCCTTAATTTCCCCCGTTCGACAACGATCAAGGATTTCCATGAGATTGGCCCCGCGGGCAGAATCTGGAAGATTGTTGCCCCAGACTCGACCAAATTTTTCCCTGGCTTGGGAATCAGTGAAGGCAACCGGACCAGGCAGGAATTCCGGCGCGACGCCCATGTCGACGGCCCCTTGTTCGTTGGCTTCCTCGGTGTAGGTGTTAATGCCACATCCCTTTCGACCGAGTTTTCCTGTGAGCCAGGCCAAGTCAATCAGGTGCAACATATGCTGGTAGCCTCCGGCATGCCGGAGAATGCCCTCCCCGCAAATGATGATCGACCGGGACGCTTCTGCAAAAATTCGAGCCGCCTCATGGATGTGCTTCAGATCTACTCCGGTCTGGTCGGCAATATCCTCAAGGGAGAGAGATCCAACAGCCTGTCTTAACGAATCCAGGGCTTCGGGAAATGCCGACGTGGCGTCTTCGTCAATTAAATCCTGATCGATCACCGACTTCACCAGACCTTGAATATAGAGGCCTTCGGTCCCTGGCTTGACCATCGTAGGGTGAGATGCCAATTTGGCGATGTTGGTTTGCATGGAATCCACGACAATGGTTTGAGCCTTATACAACCCCATAGCCGACTTCACCCGCAAACTCGCGACGGGATTGGTCTCGGTAATGTTCGCTCCAATGATGAGCAACGCCTTGGCTTTGTTGATCTCTTCCGAGGTATTCATCATGCGGTGAAGGCCCAAGGCATGTTTCATGGCCCGGACGAAATTCAGATGTCCATATCTGGCACTACTGTCGAGATGATTGGTGCCAATGACCGAACGCATAAATTTTTGAAACACGTAAAGATCCTCGTTCGTGCAACGCGCTGTGATGAGCCCGGCAATCGCCTGCGCGCCATATTGCGCTTTGACGTAGGCTAGGCGGCCTGCGGCCATATCTAAGGCATCAAGCCATGGGGATGGTTGCAACCCAGAGTCAGTACGAACCAATGGGGCTTTCAGGCGGGTGGCACTATCAATGAACTGAAACCCAAACCGGCCACGCACACAAATGCCATCATGTCCATTCACCGTATCCGTACGATCTCCCCATTTGTTTTTCCAGGAAAGAGGGGAGGTCACGCGAACCACTTCCGTATCCTTGGTTTCCACATATATTTGGCAACCGTCGCCGCAGTAGTTGCACGTCGTCGTCGTCTTTTTGAGCTGCCAGGGTTTATAGGCATATTTCGAGAATTTATTCGTAATGGCCCCGACCGGGCATACCGCCAGGCAATCACCACAGAATTCACAATCCAGCGCTTGATCCCCCTTTGCCACCACCTGGGTAAACCCGTCTTTTTTCATAAATTGCAGGGCATCGATTCGTAGCACGTCTTTACAGATATTGATGCATTCTCCACAGGCGATGCAGCGGTTCATGTTGAAATCAAGAACCAGGCTGCGCGTATCTTCCGGAATATTTTTTTGTTTCGCGTTGGCTAAGTTGGTCACGCCATGTTCAAAGGCCATGTCCTGCAGTTCGCAATGGCCATCGGCATCGCACACCGGACAATCCAGCGGATGGACGGATAGATGCTTCTCCACACCTTTTTTCCTGGCGAGAAACAGTTCTTCTCCCTCGGTCTGGATAACCATCCCGGCTGCGGCCTTCGCGGTACATGACCGAA
Organism: Nitrospirota bacterium; assembly: GCA_029864405.1. Classification (GTDB taxonomy): domain Bacteria; phylum Nitrospirota; class Nitrospiria; order Nitrospirales; family UBA8639; genus Nitrospira_E. Next base: position 1,900 of record JAOTTP010000002.1, on the reverse strand, counting down.
CAGGAGCTTTTTTCCCCTCTTGAAGAACCAAACACATTCCACAGGATCCGAAGGGGTCGAATGTATAGTGGTAACACATCGCGGGCACAATTTTGCCCGTGCTGGAAATGACGTCATAGAGGGAGACCCCTTCCTTGGCCTGGACAATTTCGCCATCCAAGGTGAGTTCAATCGTCGCCGCTTCGACATCAGGCGTGGTGACGGGCTTTAATCCCATTGAAGTCCTTTTCTCAAGATAACCAACAACATACGTTCAAGGCGTGCTAAGGCACGACAGCCTTACCGATCGCACTCCCCCATGACAATATCATACGTGCCAAAAATCGTGACCGCATCGGCAATCATATAACCCTTGGCCATATAATCGAATGCACCCATGTGAATAAAGGAAGGAGCACGAATTTTCAGACGGTAGGGCTGTCCTCCTCCCGTGCTGACGATATAAAATCCCAGTTCGCCTTTATGGGCTTCCGTTCCGCAATAAATTTCCCCGGCCGGCGCATCAAATCCTTGCGAAAAAAGTTTAAATTGCTGAATCATCGACTCCAGATTCGTGAACACCCGATCCTTAGGCGGCAAGGTCACACTCGGCACATCAGCCATGATCGGTCCCGGCTCCATTTGCTGCAAGCATTGTTGAACGATTTTGACGCTTTCACGCATTTCCTCAATCCGAATCCAGTACCGATCGTAGGTGTCCCCATTTTTCCCCACCGGCACGCTAAATTCACATTTAGGATAGGCGCTATAGGGTTCATATTTCCGCAGATCGTAATCGACCCCGGATCCTCGCAAGGTCGGGCCGCTCAATCCAAAACTCAGCGCATCTTCGGCGGAAATCACCGCCACGCCCCGTGTCCGGGCTAACCAGATGCGGTTTTTTTCCAAAAATACCACATATTCTTCAATCTTGGGAGGAAAGTAGTCCAGGAATTTTTGGACTTTTTCTGTCAACGAAGGGGTGAAGTCCCGTTCGACGCCGCCAATGCGATACCAGCTGGTGGTCAGTCTGGCACCACACAGTTCGTCGAACCAATCCAACAAAATCTCCCGGTCCCGAAAGGTATAAAAGAACACGGTCATCGCCCCGATATCGAGCGCTTGCGTGCCCAACCAGAACAGATGGCCGATAATGCGTTGCACTTCAGCCACGAGAGTTCGGAGATATTCCGCCCGGTCGGGAAGAGTGATATCCATAAGTTTTTCCACGGCCCGGCAATAGGCAAAGTTGTTATACATCGCGCACACATAATCCAGCCGATCCGTATGAGGGATAAACTGGTGATACGTCCCACCCTCAGCTAGTTTTTCGACTCCTCGATGAAGAAAGCCCAGCACCGGGGTGGATTTCACAATTCGCTCACCCTCGAGCTCTAAAATGACCTTCAACACCCCATGCGTACTCGGATGTTGTGGCCCCATGTTTAAGAGCAGCTCTTCCGTCCGGAGCGTGGGCAAGGACTCCGTTTCCGGGTGATTCGGATCGACTTTATAGACGGTCGTACGTTGATCTTCCAGCTTCATGATGTCTGTCTCTAGCCTTCTCGCTGATCTTTTTTCGACAAGGGACCCGGCGATTAACCCGGGTCGTTTAAAAAATCAAAGGTATCACGCCAGCCTTTTCCCTGAACGGGGAAATCTTTGCGAAGCGGATATCCTTCGGTGTAATCATCCGGCATCAAAATGCGGCGAAGATCGGGATGGTGGTTAAACCGGATGCCCATCATGTCAAACACTTCCCGTTCCATGAAATCCGCTCCCATCCAAAGATCCGTCATGGAATCAACCAGACAATCGTGTTCGGGAACTCGGGTTTTGATTCGGATGCGATGGCGTTTCCGAATCGAGTAGACCTCATAGACCACTTCAAATCGTTCTTCGTCGTCGGGCCAATCCACTG
>JAOTTP010000092.1 GCA_029864405.1 Nitrospirota bacterium | reverse complement strand
GAAGAAATTTCGAGTGAACTGTACCCCCATTTTAGGCGAACACCGGCAGGGGCGAGGTATTTTGGTCTCTTTCAATGATGTGACGGAATTGGATGCGACGATTCAGGAGTTAGAGATCGCAAAATCCGAGTTTGAAAAGCTCGCACTCCGGGACCCCTTAACCGGATGCTTTAACCGACGGGCGTTATTTGAAGCATTTGAGGATCAGTGGGAAGTGGTCCAAGGTGAAGGTAGGAATTTGGTCTGTATCATGGCCGATATTGATCATTTTAAATCCTATAACGATCGGTTTGGTCATGCTGTGGGGGATCAGGTCATTCAGGTGGTTGCCAAGGTGTTATCCACCACCCTGCGTCCTTTGGACATCATGGGCCGTTATGGGGGAGAGGAATTTTGCATCCTCCTGCCAGGGCAGACCTCTACAGAGGGCGTGTTAGTGGCGGAGCGGTTACGGGAACAAATCGAACTTCTGGCCAGTCAGTCCGTCCGAACGACATCCGGCCAGAAAATTACCATGAGTTTTGGGGTGTCAGCTGCCTCTCTTGGGGCTTCTGATCCCCTGGAGTTGGTGGATCAAGCCGACAAAGCCCTGTATGCCGCGAAGCAGGGTGGGCGGAATCAGGTGGGGCTTTGGACTTCGGAGGGACCCGTCACGAGGCAGGTTGAATCTGTCGAATTGACGGCTAGTCGCTTCTCCTAGGTGAGGCTGAGCGTTAAGTCTGAACCGTCGTGGGAAGTCTAAGGACGGGGAGGGTTTCGCATCAGCAATTCCGCAGTCGTCCACAGGAATTGACCATGGGACTTGAAGAGAATGGAAATCTGGGGAGGGTTAGACGATGTCTCAACCGGGATATGGAATCCCTGATAGGTCAGATGTGCCTGTCACAAGAATTGAGCCGTTCACTTGATGTCTTCCCCTCTGATTCTTGATGACATTTGAACGCGTGTCGACTCTTTGTATCAAACCCTCGGTTTCATGGCTTGATGCAATATGTCGGTGATCCACAATTTAAAAAAACGCTGGGCCGCTTGGTGATATTCTGTTAATTTTCCTCTGACCTCTTCCATAGAAAATTGTCCGTTCACAAAGAAATCATGATCGATCAAATAGCCCATTTCCTGGGTGGGTTGAGCAATCTGGACGAGCCCATGTCGCACACAAACCAGGTCATCGCCTCCGTTTAGGCCCATCAGCACTTCGCTGCGGGTGGCCTTCATTTCCCCGGCTACACCAGACCAGGCTAGATCGCCTGAGCATTTGTGTTGTAAGAGTTGATCCCATTCTTTATCTGAAAGGCCGAGCACCGATTTCCGAATGATATTTCTGAAACGTAATCCGATGCGGGAGAAATATGGCGGGGTGTATTCTGACTGTAACGCCTCAGTGGCCACGTTGATGTGCTGCTGGAAATTTTCCCATCCATCGTATTGCCTGGCAACAACGGCGAGGGAACCACTCCCAAGTATCATTTGCCATCGCTGGTCGGCACTTGCGAAGGTATACGAGGTTTTATCTGGTGTCAGGGAAAAATTCGGGAAACGTGTTTTTGTTTTCTTTTGAAAGCCTACCGGGGGTGCCGATGAGATTTGCAAATCTTGTGGAAACGTCACCTGATACGTGGCATCGATTAATGGCGCTTTTTGATAGATGACCGAGGATGCTGTGTTTGTGGGCATAGGATCTGTGCCTTATCTGTGTTGAGTGTCACTACCGCGGTTTTCCACTTTCTTCCTCTTGAGCTGGTGTCAATCAGGTACGTCCTGGCCCTTATCGTTATGCCACTGCTGTGTGTGCTTCTTCCATGAGATCTAACATGCTGGAGAGTTGTTTGCCTGCTTCCAGCATGCATTCTTTTAGGGCTTCCTCATTTAGACCCGTTAATACCCACGATTCTGGAACCACCAGATTTTGCCATTCCGTGTTGCCATTGGGTGCCTGGAACCCTTCCGTCAGTGCGCTGGCCATATTGAGGAGCGCGGCTTCAAACCCGTGATCTTTGGTTCCATTCGGATTATTCTGATACCGGATGGCGATACCAAAGTTTTTGGGGAGTTGCCAATTCTCAATCAAACTCTGGCCCACTTCGGTAAAATCGAATCCCCATACCTGTTGTTCCAAGGTATGAACGGGAGTTCCCTCTTTGGCGGACTCTCGCAACGCCTGTTCTGATTGTTCGGGGAGTTGCTCATAGAGGATTAAATGTCCGATGTCTCTCAACAAGCCCTCAACAAACATCCGTTCACTATCAACCAGAAAGCATTTTCTGGCCAATTCCCTTGCCACGAGCCCGCTGAAGAAACTGTTTGCCCAAAAGACTTTCATGCTCATGACCTGTTGGTTGAGACCGGAGAAGGTTTTGGTGACGGCGACCGCCAGCGTCAAATCATGAAGCGGCTGCATCCCTAAGATTCCCACGGCTCGTGAAATGGTTTCGACTTTTCTCGGCATCGCGTAAAACGCGCTATTGACTAATTTGAGGACCGTGGCGGTCATGCCCGGGTCAATGCTGATGGCCCGGGACAGGTCGGCCATGGTGGATTCGGGATTATCAATGACCTTTTTGACCTCTAGGTAGACTTCCGGCAGCGTAAAGAGTTTCGTGCAATTTTTTACCAGTTCTTCGGCTGTAGGCATGATGATCCCTTCTGGTGCGGCTCCGGTCTTGAATGGCCCAATTTTCTATCTTCTTCTTGTGTTTTCGGACATTTCCTTGTGGTACTTAATATGAATACTTCTCGGTTCCGGGTTGGTTGTTGAGCCATGCCGTGTGTTGGGGTTGGTTCTCAGACGGTTTGTTCGTGCAGAAAGCAAGAGGGAACATCTTCCTGTCATGTCTGATCAGGCTCTGACCATCCTGGTGAAGGAAGGAAGAGTCTGGGAGAAACGATTAGGGACAATCGGGGGTATGGGAGGCTGAGGGTTTGGACGTTGCTGAGAGTTTTTTATGGATGCGTTTTCGCCCCCATGTGATGATGGCGAATGAGAGGCCCAGTGCGATGGGTACAAAGATCCCGGACGCCAACTCATACCTTGGTAGCCAGCCGAGTTCGTGCATAGCCTTGAAAAGGTAGTTGGCTAGGCCACTCACATAATAGGCAATCACGATCACGGAGAGGCCCTCTACGGTGTTTTGCAAGACGACTTGGCTTTTTGTGGTCTTATCCAAGCTGGCCAGGAGATTCACGTTTTGATCTTGTTGCGCCAAGTTTTGTTCCTGTAAGACTAATTCCACCTTGGTGCGCAGGACCGCAATGGTGCCCTCAAAGTCCTGCTCTAAAGCCTGAATGCGGGAGAGCAATTGCTGATATCCATCGGACACCCCTGTAATTTTCCATTGAAAATAATCGATGAGCGTTCGACCGTAGGGCAGGGGATGTTCTTGGAGTGCCAGGGTATTACTATGCACAATCCGATCGTAGGGGACCGAAGCCGAAAGGCGATAACGCAGCGAAGCGGTCAACCGCCCCACTTCAAGAAAATCATGGGTTAACCCTTCCAGCCACTGTTGAAGCGTGCCATGTGTCGCCTGCTTGAGTTCTTTGGTGATGAGGCTCCGTTGGTATAAATGACGTTGTTCGAAGATTTGTACCTGATCCACGGCCCGCGAGAAGGCTGGATAGGGAAGCAGAATCAGATGAGTATAATTTTCAAGTGTGGTCAAAATCAAAATGAGTCTAGCCAGTTTAGGACGAAGCCGCAGAGAATCGGGTGACCAGATGAGATATCGTTCTCGTCCATGTTCGTCTGGAGTAAAGCTTGTGGCAACGGAAATGTCTTCTTCCAGCACCTTGCTGGCGTATATTTGTGGGCCGGGGAGAAGCGTTCCCAATTCTTCGTGGTCGTAGGATTGTGAAGGGGTGATCAACAGATCCAATGCGTTCACTTGGATGCCCAATGGAGAAAAGGGAAACACATATCCGGGAAATCGCAAAGGACCGAATCCCAATGGTTGGGTCGCGTCAGAGTGGATATGCCAAACCTGGTAGCTGTAATATTCGGTGTGGGCTTCCCAAAGGGCAATGAGTTTGTCCCCATTCGTTCCTTTCTTTACTCCGAATCCAACCTTGTCTTCCAGGACGATGTGAGAAGATTCGATCTCCAAACAGTTCAGAAGCTGTTGGAACTCTTTACGGCTTTGGGGGCGTTCACTTGCCGGGTTCGCCATGCGATAGGCTGTGTGATGCACATGGGCGGGAACATCCAGCCAGCCTTCCAAATATTTTTCTTGCGCCTTATGCATTTGGCGAAGAATTCCTTTTCCTGGGGATCCGGGTTTTAATTTCATGGGTGCGTGAAGACTTGTAATTGGAATCGTAACTGGAAGGATTGGCTACTCATTTGAACAGAGTTCTACCCTACCCGATAGGTCTCAGGCAAGAGGAGAATAGGAGCGAAGGGCGTTGAGTGTTTGAAGGGGTTCGGATTGCGTTCAAAGGGAATTAGTCCAGGAACCGATGGTGGTCATGCTGAGGCGAGTTGAGCATGAATCCAGTCGTATATACGATTTTCCGCCCAAAAAGGATCTTCCGGCAGATGGTGCTGTTGAAAAAACCCGCAATGGCCGCCATGAGCGGGTGCCTCAAGACGAATGAAGGGATTAGATTGGAGAGCGGGGTCGGCAAACATGTGGTAGGGGATAAAGGGATCATCCTGGGCCGTGATGATGAGGGTCGGGATGGTGATTGAAGACAGCCCATTTCGAGCGGCGCTTTGTTCGTAATAGTCTGCGGCATCTCGATACCCTCCGTCTGGAGCGGTATAGATCTCGTCAAATTCCCACATGGTCCGTATACGAGAGAGGTGTGAGAGGTCCCACAGACCTGGGAATAGTTGGGCTTTTTTACGTAATTTGGCGGTTAAGCTTTTCAGAAAATGGCGATGATAGAGCCAATTGGAGGGACGTTGAAGCGCGCGGACGCAGGCTGCAGGCTGGATGTTGGGACAGACCGCTGCGACTCCACGAAGAGATGGGAGAGAGGTTCCTTGCTCCCCCGCTAATTTGAGTGTGAGGTTGCCTCCCATGGAATACCCGATGAGCCACACCGTGGTGCAGCCATCCTGTTCGGCAATTTCTTGAATAATCCTGCCGTAATCCTGGCTGAGCCCATTGTGATAGAGGGTGGGAGTGAGATGCTCAGATCCGCCACAATTTCGTTGATTGATGCGAATGCTATTCCACCCCGCGTCCCAACATTTTCGAGCGAGACCCCGCATGTAGTGTGATTCGGTGCACCCTTCGAGGCCATGGATGATCAACACGGTAGGGTGTTGTGGGGGGGAGGGTTGCCAATGGCATTTTGTGAGAAGGCCGACCTCGGGGGCGACCTGAAAGATACGGTCTTGTGTGGGCATCCCGGATGGAAAACGTCCGCGGGGCCACCATCGCGGGAGGAGGGTCATGCGGTGAGGGCCATCTAGCCAGGGATGTGGAATAAATGGTGGGGATGGCAAGGCACAATGGTCAAGCATGGGTAGCGGGTTTAGACCTATGGTGACGGCTTTTCGACTGTCTCTCATGATTGGATACCAAAACTCCTGTGTGTGAGACAAGCGAGGGCAAGAGGATTGTGCAGAGGCTGGACAATCAGGTGGGTCAGGTGTGTGGCGATTACGTTGGACGGGGAGTGGCCATTTGACAGGGCACCGGAACTTTCGGTAGACCACCTCAGTTTTTTATGGGTTGTTGTCCACTCTCATTCGGGAGCGCTCCGTCAATCTTTACCGTAGGATCGTTGAAGTATCATATGAAAAAAACGAAGTCCTCAGAATCTTCAGGAAGCCGGGAAACGTTTCTTATTTTTATTGTGGTGGCTTGCGGGATTATGGCCATCCTTTCAGTGAATCTGTTCAATCACCCGACATCGGATCCTAGTGACGCCAACGTGGGGGAATCGACCAGTCCGGATCAACAACGGCCCCTTCCCGAGAAAGCCCCGTCTGTGGCGCTCATTGATGTGCCATTGTCCACCGGGACCGAGCCGCTGGAAAAGTTGTTTGTGCAATCCGGCTGTGCGGTGTGTCATACCATTCCAGGTATTGCCCCCGCTTTAGGGCGTGAAGGCCCTCGGTTAGTCTTAGGGACGAATGGACCGCTTCGATTGGCAGACCCTCAATATCAAGGGACGGCGACAACGGTTCGTGAATATGTCCAGGAATCGATTTTGAATCCGGGCGTGTATGTGGTGCCTGGTTACTCCGATCGGGTGATGCCCCGGTGGTATGGGAAGCGGCTCAATGCGTTGGCGTTGGATCGTATGGCTGAGTATTTAGAAAATGTAAAGGAGTAAAAGCCTCGGCTCACTTCACTCGACGTGAACTCACCAATTTTCCTGTTTTTGTCGCGCTCTTTCCCAAGCCTTATGTAGAACGTGATTTGCCAGGTGATGGTCTTCCCTCGGACGCCTATCTGACATCATGGAGGGCTCTGTTTGCGAGGGTATTAGGGTTGGAACCGAAACCCGAATAACATGCCGATGTTGAAATTGTCGCTACTCACCCGATTCGGTATATCAATATCCTGGAAGGTGAAGATGAGCGTGCTTGCCAGGGACACAGTCCGACTGACTTTGAAGGCTGCAGTTGCGCCGAAGGGAAGGGTAAAGCTGACGTCGTCATTGTCATTGTTCCGACGGCCTTGGTCCAGATCTGCATAGACAAATCCCAATCCGCCAAAAGGAATGATGGTCACGGCACCCAAGGGAATGTGATACCGACCGATTCCGGCAAAGGTGACCTGGGTAAGGTCTCCGGCCGGAGAAATTAAGAGTTGTGGG